>JAJHQS010000006.1 GCA_020833225.1 Desulfurococcaceae archaeon | reverse complement strand
ATAACTCTCTGAGGACTATAGTTGCATACATTCCGCGTTTTAATGTAAACTCATAGTATAGTGTATTATTAGATATCTTTATAGTGCTGTGTTCTGGTTTAAATAAACCATGTCTATAATAGCAGGGTAAAAGCCTCAAATCTAGAAACTTTAAGCCCTCAATTTCTAGTAATGTACTATACAGCGGAATAGATGTCTCTTTACAGCCTGGTGTGGGAAAATCTTGATCTAGTTGGCTCCACCCCCACTTTTCAATAACAATGTTAAGTAGTAAGTTAAAAAGATAGCTTGAGTAAGCATCGCGTAATATAGTAATATATTTTTTGCAGACACCATCATGAACACTTATACACCCCTTCTTTAAGTATAAATTTTCATAACGTAGATCATGGTAGTCTCTGAGAAACCTCTTTGCTATTAAGGCACTTTCTTCGTAGAGGTATATTTTTGTAAGCAACTCGTCGGCGAAAAGATCTTCTCTGAGAAATAAGAGATGTTTCCCTAAAATATGTGAATTACATCTATGATACCCAAATCTCTGATAACCATAGTATGAAGGCAAGCCATATATTTCTATTTGTCTTACTATATCCTTAAATACTTCAATGTCTTCTCTTTTCACATTAGTAATTATAATAGTGAATTTATTGCCTAGGTGGTGTTTAATTGAAGGCTTTACGCGAATAAATCCTACGAGATCTGCTCTTAAACACCTCTTTTCTAGTGGGAGTTTTGAATAGTCAAGTATTGTTCTACGAATAAATACATAGGATTTAGTATGTGCATTTTTATCTTTGAACCCCATTATATGTAAATTTTCAACTGGAATATTAAGCGTTTTTGCGAGAACTTCTAGTGCTTTAAGGGTTTCAATATTATATTTTTCAAGTTGAATAACAGCGTAATCTCCTTTCTCAGCATTATAGCCCATGCTCTCAAAGTCCAATAATTCTTCAACATAAAAGTTCTCTGGTGTAGGCTTAAAGATCTTGTTAATTTTATTATTTGTGAGAGTATATTTTATACCTACAACGTAATCAAGTGGGTGGGGATAAGTTAAGGCATCCATAATTATCACAGAACTATAAGTTTATTTTTAAAATGCGAAGTATTAGAGTGTTTTTAAGTGACCGGTTATCTCGTCTATTTTATCATCTGGTGCGGGTCCTATTGCAAGTGCTGTAATAGTACCTGCCGGTAACTCTGTGAGGCCAGCATCTACTACGAGGCTTATGGGGAGACATCGTCTCTGGGCTTTCTCATAGAGTTCTAGAAGTTCTTTTTCACTTGGAACTCTTAAAACAATCTTTTTCTGACCGCTCTCCCACCACTCCTTAAACCACTCATAGTAGTTATTGTATGCTTCAAATGCTGCAATAACAGATGCGTGAGCTACTTGGACAGCTAGTTTACCCTTACTCATCTCGAGATCTGTTCTGACTACGATCACCTGTTTCATAAAATACCACGGAAATAGATTAAAGTTGTACTCTATTATCTTCATTAAAGATTATCTCATAATATATTTAAAATTATACATACCATAACTATAAATGGAGCCGATGAAGAGAGAACCCGGGTAATATTGTCAGAATATTAGTGTTGAAAAGGCCCGCATCGTGAGGTTCCACAACGAATACTACCTTGGCACGTTATTTCAGAGCCCTATAGTGATTTATGCAAATATACCTTAAATCATTAAGACTCTCTTGGCGTCTCTTAGATCCAGCACACGATGTAACTTATAGAAAAGAGCCCTGGCGAGATCTCGAAGGTTTTTCCACGAGTACTCGGCTCTTAGTCAGGGGCTCTAGAGACCAATATGACTTCTACTTGGCTAACACCAGCTATATTACTAATAATGTGTTCTAGGGGCTCTGTACCACCCTCTATATTTTCAGGCATAGTTATTAATACCCTAAGAACTTTGATACCAAAAGCTACAGGTTCTAAATCCCACATTTCAAGCTTGTAGTCAGGTGGAAGGGTTTCTTTGATTTTCTCAACAATTTCACCTAGATCTATAGTAACGTCTTCAGGGTATATTTTAAGTACAACAGCTACTCTGGCCATGTAAACTCACCTATGGTCCCACAAATCCACAGGCAGGACATTCGTATTTAACTCCTAGTTTCCTGCATTTTTTACATCTACGTATAGTAACTTTACCGCAATTAGGACATGGAAACTCCACTCCATATTCTCCTGGAGTAAATGGCTTTCTACAACTACTACACAGTGGAGGTGAAGCAGGCTCTTCTATTTTAACTAATTCTTTTATAGCACTACTCAATTAACACCACCATATTATAGTCAAGAAGTGAATGATTATATTTAAGCTTAATAAACTATTAAGTAGCAGCCTCTTCCCCAGTTTTTAATCATATCTCTATGGTGGTTTTCTCCACAACTCAGTTATTCTTCTCCTTTTAAGAGAAAAGATTTCTCTATCAATATACTTATAGACTGTTGAATGTGTTCTACCCTCAATTAACATTTCTACTGCCCTCTTAACAATATTACTTACTTCGTAATCTGCAATAACCGCGACATATGTCTCATAAATAGAAATATAAGCACCAGTCATTTCCTCTAGTATTTTCCTGACTTTACCATTTTCTCCAATAATTCTTCCAAGCACCCTCTTAATGTGATTTGGTTTATCGCCAACATATTGTCTTACGTCGATGATTTCTAATACTTGATCGTCTTCTAGTAGTCTAAACGCCTTCTCAGGGCTGAAACCATGAGCTATAGCTCTTACAATGTTTTGTGCTTTAATCAAATCTAAAGCAGTAGTACTCTGAAAAGCCGGCTCTATGACGATACTCCCACTTGAAGAGTCAACTGTAATTATTGTTTTTGTTTTTTCCTCGATCTCTCTCTTAACTCTCCCACCATTCCCGAGAAGAACTCCAACTCTCTCTGGCGAGATCTTTTCATAGATCCTAGTTACTCCTAGTATGAAACGACCTTGCCCACCTTCTTGATCTTTATGTGAATTTACGCTACTTATTACTATTTTACACCACCATAAAGTAATTATAAACACTGAGACTTGTTAAATATGTTTGATGTTTGCTATTAAATTAAAAATATGTGGCGTAGAATAAAGGTTTTAAATACATCTCTGTGCTAATAAAGAAACGAAGCAAAGACCACGCGTAATATCGGGTTCTAAGAGGATTGAACTCCTTTTTCTTTCAAACATGGTTCAATTTTACTCCATATTTGCTCCCTATGAATATCTAGTTTTGCTTCTTTAACAAAGAACCTATATATATTCTCAATGTCTCTAATTAAAAATTCAAGTGCGTTAGGATGTGAAAGTTCAACTGCTTGGCTTACATCTATGATTACAATGTCGAGATCAGGTTTGATCATGATATTATATTCGGAGTAGTCACCGTGAACGAGCTCAGCTTTACATACGATTTTTTTTAGTTCTTCACATGTTAGTTGAAAAAGGTATTTGAGCTCCTCGCTGGTAAGCTCTTTATATGCTTCTACTAAGAGAGGATAGCGAGCGTTTTCTTCTCCGAGAAACTCCATTACAAGGATGTTGTCTAAGCAAGCTACAGGCTTAGGAACTTTAACTCCAGCTTCATACATTCTCTTTAAGTTCCTGAATTCTTTGTGAGCCCAGGCTATAATTAATGATCTTGTATCTTTAAACCGTATTTTCTCAAAACGAGGATCGCCGGTAATATACTTGTAAATGCTTTTTCTGAACTCTGCACTAGAAGTGAGGTATATTTTGACAGCTAGTGGTTCGCCTGAAAAACCATATGCAAGATATACTCTAGATTCTTTACCCGTGCTTATTACACCATTTAGTTTTCTCAGTATCTTTCTTCTCATAAGTTCAAGAACTGTTTTAACTGTTGCTGTGTCAAAGACTTCTTCTACGACTTCGAATAGATCTTCGTCTTTAATTCTCCTTTCCCACATTCTAGTCTTTTCTCTCAGCAAGCGGTCAATTTCATCTCTCTTCATATTAATCCGCTTAGAGCATCGATGAACTCTTTAGGCACAATTCCTCGTTCCACAAGCGCATTTATCTCACTCTTGCTATATTTATATATGAGGTCACATTTATCAGATCCAGCGCCCCAAAGTCCGACGAGAACTACGTCTCCTTCAATAATCCAAACTTTTTTCCGCAGCTTACCGGGTATTCTGGCTTTTCTCTCATAGCCATCAATACATCTCACTAGCACGTAGTCTCCTCCTAGGTGTCTTATTACACCACAAATAACTGTTCCTTCATCGGCGTTTGGAAGTGGTATTTCTACTTTAACTTCTTCTGGTCCTTTGCTTTTTTTACCCAATAAATCACCTCAATAATTCTAAATCTCCAGGCACAATGTACTCTATATTATCAGCCTTTATTAATAGGACAGAATTGCCGGGCTTTATTCTCAAGAGATCATGTTTGCGCTTAATGACTAGCTCATTCTTACTGGTCTCGCTTATAATTATAATTTTATCTCCTTCTACGTTTTTCACAATGTAACGCTCTACTTCTATTCTACTCGGATATTTTAAATCCCCATTCCAATATGCTGTCATATGAACTTCTTCGTAAACATTATTACTTAGATTTAGCAGAACTAACCTGTTCCCTCTAAGATCTTTTATAATACAGAGAGAACCTCTATATATAATTAAATCTCCTCTCTCTAGAACGGGTATTCTGAGAGAATATGTTACTATTCCTCTCCACGCACCTCTCCTGTGATCAAACCTTACTGCTTTAAATGAAGTTATGATTTTAGCGGAGAACTCATGTGAGAGAGCTTGTACTATTCTCTTGGCTATTGCTGCATCGTCGAGTTCAATGTCTATTCCACCCTCACAGTATTTAACGTTTACAAGATCGTTAGGAGAAATTAGTTTTTGCAGATATTTTTCTACACCCTCTATGAAGCGAGGTGGCGGATTCTTCTTAGTAAATCTTATCTGGATGAGGTGTGTGTACGTACCAGAGCTTCTGGCTATACATCGAGGACACGTTCTATATTCCACGCTACCTTGTACTTCTTCTATTACATTAAAGGTGGTGGTTTCAGCTTTTAAATAGATCTTTAGATGTGTGTTAAAATCCAATTTTTTCTGAGTAATGTCAAGTACTTCGAGATCGATTAATTGAAGTTCACTCCTAATATATTTACTAATCTCCAGTGCTCCTATAGCCTTTATCATATCTTCTAAACTTGTAGGAACACGCCAGTCTCCTCTGAATAACCATGAATAACACCTAGGACAAATTGTTAGCTTTAAGACTGGTTTATGCTCAAATACACCTATATATTTCTTGAAGCAGTCAATACAATAACCACGTATGAGTTGTTCGCGTGGAAATTCCCGGCCGCATCGTACACAGAAACGCATTGTTTTAAAACCTTACATAAATAGCTATCCTTACATCATTAATGTTTAAAACGCCAGTAGAATCTACGAGACCAGCTCTCACAGCGGCTTCAACAATATTTCTACCTATTAAGTTACCCTGCGTAGAAGTTTTAAGTATTTCAAGCGCCTCTCTTATACTCATTAATTCACCTTTATAGAATGCTGGGTTTACATATATGTGCATGTTTTTCTCGGAATCTACTATTGTAGCTCCAAGTAGCTCTTCATCGCATGCAGCTACTAGAACTTCTCCATTGACCTTATATACTTTAACATAGACTTTTAAATGATCCTCATCCATCTGGAATCTACCACTAGAAAGCCTGAAATGTTGTTTCAGCACCGCATGCCTCGCACTTTAAAATAAAGATCTTTCCCTTCTTATATAACTTTGTGTGTACAGATCCACACGTGGGGCATTTAACATATTTCTGAATAAATCTCTCGAGAAGTTGATTTACTGCAGATGAACCATATTTACCTTTTAATTCTAATTGGCCAGCCTCGTTTATAGAGCCAGGAGCGTTAAACTCCTTCATAAAGTATCTTTTTAACAATTCTTCGTCTCTTCCTAGAACACGAGCTATATCTTTGAAGTTTTGTATAATTGTTTTTCCCCCGATAATTAGCACGGATGCACGTGGCATTTCAAATACTTCTTCACTCCCTCTTCTTCCAGCTAGTTTTGAGAAAGCACGTTCTAGTAGCTCTTCATATGAGTAGTTTATACTATTGTTTTTCACAATTTAGCACCACTTGATTATAGTACTTAATCTCTTTATAAAAACATATCTAAAAACCTATAGTAATTGGGTGTGTTTTCGAGGAGTTGACTCGGGGGTTTAAATGCGTATTTACATAGAGACTTATGGTTGCGCGCTTAATAAAAGTGATGAAGCTTTAATGATAAATACATTAACTCAGAGAGGACACGTGTTAGTTGATAGTATTGAAGAAGCAGATGTAATTATAATTAATACCTGTATTGTGAGGCAGGAGACGGAGTACCATATGATAAGTAGAATTAAATTCCTATACGAGTACTGCGTAAGAACAGGTAAGAAATTAATTGTAGCTGGCTGTATGGCTAGAGTAGAACCCTACACAGTAAGTTTAATTGCACCAACTGCTAGTTTAGTTTCACCGCAAAATGCAGATAAAATTCACTTTGCAGTAGAGCGTTTTGAACGCGTTTTATTGATCAATGGTATTAGGAGTAGAGATGTTATTGGTGTGTGTAGAGGTAGTAATATTGTACCAATACCCATACAAGAGGGTTGTTTAAATAGTTGCTCTTTTTGCATAGTTAAATACGCTAGAAGACAACTTGTGAGTCACAGTATAGAGGCCATTGTAAAAGCTGTACAAGAAGCCGTAAACTCCGGTGCTGTAGAAGTAGAATTGACCGGTATGGATCTAGGTGTTTATGGGCTAGATCTATATAAGAGGAGAGTGCTACCAGAACTAATCAGGGAGATTGTAAATAGTGTTTCAGGGAATTATATGATTAGAATAGGCATGATAAATCCTGAACACCTTTCATATTTTCTCGACGAGCTCATAGCTATATTAAAAGAAAGTAAGAATGTATACAAGTTCCTACATATACCGCTACAATCTGGTAGTAATAGGGTTTTGAAACTTATGGGGAGGAGATATACAGTTGAAGAGTATAGGAGTATAGTTAGAGAGGTAAAAGCAAAGATCCCTGATGTGAGTATTGCAACAGACATAATTATAGGTTTTCCAGGTGAGAGTGATGAGGATTTTGAAGAGACAATAAGAGTAATGAGGGAGCTTGAATTTGAAAGAGTACACATAGCTGGTTATAGTATTAGACCACTTACATCAGCATCATCACTGCGCCAAGTAAATACACGAGTAAAGAAGAAGAGACTTGAATTAGCATTAAAGACCGCTATGAATATTGGTTTAAAGGTCAGAGAAAAGTATTTGAACACTACTGTAAATTGTTTTATAACAGAGAGAAATAAATCATGGGTTGGTAGACTCTCTAATTACATACCAGTTGTAATCAAGAAGTCTGATAGCATTATGTTTAAATATGGAGATTGGGTGAATGTATATGTTGATGAAATAACGTTTTTTGACATTAGAGGATATGCGTTAAAATCTTAACCTGTGAAAACCTTAACTACAACGTCTTCTAAAATAAGATCTTTGCCTGAAACACTTTTTACTGTGTCCATAATATCGCTCATTGCTCTTATTAGATCGCTTTGTCTAACTGGGCAACTCACGGGGTATAATTTGATTCCTATTATAACTCTCCTATTAGATATTTCAAGCACATTTATTTTGGCGCTTTCTTTGAAAAGCGGTGATCTGAGCGATTCCAGGGCTTGGGTGATTTCATTAATTTTACTAGCAAGATCTTTACTCACATCTTTATAGGTGATCTCTACGAGTAGTCGCACATATATAGGAGTTATCTTAATAATGGAGTGTAAGGCAACGTCGTTGCGAACATAGTATTCATTGCCAAACGCATCTTGTACTATTAAGTATTGAGAATTCGTCTTTAATAATCTACCGCTTATAGTATAGTTGAATCCTGGTATAGTTATGTCGAGTGACTTAGCTCTGAAAACAGGGCTCATTTGTATAGCTAAACCTGCAATATATGGCTTTACTATGTCAAACATTGCTATGAATACTATTAGTGCAAATACACCAAGTAATGCTAGTACTATCCAGGATTGAGGTGAGAATAGTAGTATAATTGCTGAGAAAAATGCAAAGAAGCCCACGAGATCTATTAATCTTACAACTATTTCACGTCCACGTGTAGAGATAACTCCACGATCTACAAGGGCTTTAAGAAGTCTTCCAGTGATAAATCTTATTGTAACCACCAATAAGGCTATTGCCATCGCTACTAGTAGGTTGTGTAGTATTGTGTCTAAAGGTGGAATTTGATTACTAGTAATGTTAGCGTTAGACACAGCTTAATTCAGCCTCTTATCTTTTTAGCAAATTCTATGTTTGGTGCTAACACGAGAAGGGTGTATCCCGGCTCTAATATAATGTCACTACTTGGTGGTAAGATGTTGTCTCCACTAAAAATAGCTAGTACGTAAGCGCCATCTTCTTCTAGTTTCAACTCGCCTAGTTTACTGTAGGCAGCTATGTCCGTCTCACTAATGGAAACAACATATATTTTCCCAGCTGGGACCTCATGTATTTCTCTCACTGAAACCATTGAGGTTATTGTTTGTTTGAGCGAGCCGGCGAGGAAGCTTGGTTTAATTAGGGGGATTCCTAGTCGAAGTCGCTTAACAATATCTGCTACGTGTTTACTTCTAAATATGCCTATTCTAATGGGTACTTCATATATGCTTGCCATGGCAAGAACGAGAAAGTTTATTTCATCTCTACCAGTCAACGCGAACACCGCATTTATTTCTCTCAAATTAACGTACTCGTGTAGAGGTAGGTTAATAACATCACCTTCAATAAAAAATACGTCTCCTAGCTTCTCGAAAACACTACGTCTTCTCGAATCCTTCTCAATAACAACAACTTCCTCTGTGATTTCTCTAAAAGCGGGATCGGAGAGTAATATTTCAGCGGTATCTCCACCGCCAACAATGAGAAGCTTAAGCTTAGTTACCATAAAAATTCATCCTACCTACACAATTACTATATTAATTTAGCCTATATTATAAAGAGTTTCAGTAACTATCACGTCAAAATACATGTGCGGATAAGTAAAGTCGTGGAAAAACGCCAAGAAACCATGGCTTAAACTCAAACATAAAAGTTTGTTAGTCATAGAAGTCATTAAGGTTAGGATAGCTTCAATAGTTTTAAGCAGATGTCTAGATAGAAATATGTCACCCAGTCTTAACTCAGAGATTATGAGGTAGGGTATCTCATTGCTGCGAGCTATTATTGCAACATGGAATGTTACTCGCTTTTTAAAGTCATCACCTCTATCACTCCTTCTCTAGCAAATTTAATTATATCCGGTCGATATGAGATCTTCTGCTACTACGATCCTACCCTACACGTTCAACACGCACGTGGTTCGTGCCTGTGAGATAATTTATAAGAAATGTTGCTATACTCCTCGGAACCTTCTCTCTAAAGCTATTTAAGTTACTCCTATTACTCTTAAAAGACTCTCTATATTTCAAGTAAATTTTCTTAATTGCCGACTCGCTACATATACTCTCATTTTGTGCTATATCCTTGGCTTTATACACCTTTATACACTAGAGATTAAGCTATTATTCATAGGCTTCTAGCATTTCGTGCTTATTTTCCGGGCGTTCTTCATTGTTTCATTGAGTAGTTCATAAACCTCTGCTATTCTCTATGAGAGATAGAAAGGTTTATTAGGTAAAAAGATATATCAATCGATATATCAGGTGATATATTGTGAAGAGGATAAATTTCAAAGCACGCGGCTTCATAGCTCTCGCGGTACTTAGAGAACTTGAGAAAGGACCTGTTCACGGATATGCATTAATGACGAGATTTGAGGAGATGTATGGGTTTAAACCAAGCCCTGGAGCTATATATCCTGTCCTCAAGAGGCTTATGGATATGGGTTTTATTGATGTAGAAGTGAGGAGTGAAAGTGGTAGGAGAGTTAAAGTTTACTCAATTACTGAGGAAGGGAGGTTGTTTTTGAGCGAGAGAAAAGATGCTATTGTAAAGCTAGAGGAGTTTGCAAATAACATGAAGCTTGCAAAAACATATGGTTTCACGAGGTTGCTTAGAGACATCATGTGGTTATTTAAACACATTGGTAAACTACCGAGGGATAAACTAGAAGAGATCTCGCTGGATGTGAGAGTGCTTTCTGAGAAAATCGAGAAGTTGAGGAATGTGATGTAAAATGGAAGCTGTGATCGTTGAAAACCTTGTAAAGAGATTCAAGGATGTAGTAGCTGTTAATGGCGTGAGCTTCAAGATAATGAGAGGGGAGATATTTAGTCTACTTGGACCCAATGGGGCTGGCAAAACAACTACTATACACATTATTGCAACAATATTGAAACCTACATCGGGTAAAGTAGTGGTCTTCGGACATGATGCTGTGAGAGAGGCAGACATGGTGAGGAAGAAAATAGGAATTGTATTTCAAGATCCAAGCCTCGACAATCAGTTGACAGCATATGATAACCTCTACGTACACGGGAGACTCTATGGATTGAGGGGGAGAGAGCTTGAGGAGAAAATATATGAGCTACTGGAATTCGTTGATCTCAAGGAATATGCAAATAAGCAAGTAAGGTATTTTAGTGGTGGAATGAAGAGGAGACTTGAACTCGCGAGGGGCTTAATGAGTAATCCTGAAATGTTGATACTAGATGAGCCAACCATCGGCCTAGACCCTCAATCTAGAGCCAAGATCTGGGATTATATAAGGGAGTTGAGGAGGAGGTATAATGTAACGATCCTTATGACTACACACTACATGGATGAAGCAGAGGAGTTAGCTGATAGAATTGCAATAATGGATCATGGGAGGATCATTGCTATGGGTACTGCAGACGATCTTAAAAGCATGCTTGGAAGCGATGTAATATATGTGAAATTTGATAAAGAAGTACCTGAGGGCATTTGCACGACTTTACCTAGTCTTAGGAGTTGTAAGAAGATCGGGGTTGACACATTAGAGATACTGGTTGAAAACGCGACGAAATCTCTGCCCGAGGTACTTAGCAATATATACGTTAATGGATATAAAATAATCGAGGTTAGTTATAAGAGGCCAACTCTAAACGAGGTCTTCTTACATTTAACCGGGAGAGAGCTTAGAGACTCACTAGAGTCTAATCCAATAATGCAGAGACGTAGAAGGTGGAGGTGAGCTTTATGGATTTATCTCCATTTATTGCAATGGTTTATAGGCAGGTTAAGAGGTGGTGGAGTGCTAGGTCAAGGGTTATAACTACTATTATCAATCCATTGATCTGGATAATCTTCCTTGGCTTAGGTTGGGGTGCTGTTTTCCAACCTGGTAGTATTAATTCTCCATCTATACCTGGAGTACCTGTCAATGTTATTGCTAAAACTATTGAGGAGTATTTTAATAGATTGTTTGGCGGTATAGACTATATTACATTCATGGTTAGCGGTATGGCTGCCATGACTGTTTTCATGACTAGTTTTCTTGGAGGTATTAGTGTTATATGGGATAAGCAATTTGGATACCTCAAAGAGACTCTTGTTGCTCCAGCTCCACGATGGCTCGTTATAACTGGGAGGATTGTAGGGGACTCCATAGTGAACACTATACAATCATTGATCATTATACTCCTCGGTTTTGCTATAACAACGAGAATAAATCCGATTGGTGTACCAGTAGCTTTAGTCTACCTCTTCATAACCTCTATTGCGTTCTCATCACTCGGAGTAATAATAGCGTTAAAACTTGGGAGCATTGAGGGGTTCCAAATGATAGTAAACCTATTGACAATGCCATTGATGTTTATGAGTGGAGTATTTTATCCAGTCAACACAATGCCAGACTGGATGAAGATATTTGCACAATACAATCCATTAAGCTACGCGGTACACTCAGTTAGGTATTGGCTAACAGGGGCCGACGTTGGACTAGACTACATGAACCCCCTTACAGACACTACAATACTCACAGGGGCAGCCATAATACTACTAGCAATAGCAGGCTGGGCATTCAATAAAGCAACAATAGAAGAATAAACCTACTACAACATTTACTAAAAACCATAAATTGTTCTTCCCCACAATTATCGTAAAAACTTAAAAGTATATGGTTAAATTATTCATAGCTTTTCTTTCTATAGTTATAGATTAATGCCGGCCCTTATGCTAATAATAATAGCCATGATTAGTAATCAATAAACACTCTAAGCACTATTTTACCCATGTATAGCCACGTTGATTTATTATTCACATGAAGAGCCTTAGTGAAACCTTTAGGATCGAATGTATTATAGGAGAAAATGCGGGCCCGCCGGGATTTGAACCCGGGACCTCCGGCTTAGAAGGCCGGCGCCCTATCCTAGCTAGGCGACGGGCCCCTTTTTGTGTTTCTTTCTTTAGAGGTTAATAATTTTATGGTATATGGTGTTTAAATGTCTTAATTACTTTTTTACCTGACTATTGAATAATAGAGTTTTGAGGTATTTTTATGCTTTATGAGATATTGTTTTATGGTAGAGGTGGACAAGGAGCTGTAACGGCGTCACATATTTTAGTTCAAGCTGCGATTTATGAGAATAAATATGGGCAGGGTTTTCCATTTTTTAGTGCTGAGAGGAGGGGTGCTCCTGTAACAGCATATGCTAGGATTAGTGATAAGCCTATATTGAGGCGCGGTGTCTTCAGTAAAGCTGATCTTGTAGTAGTGTTTGACCATAGGTTGATACAGCTAGGCTTACTTAAAAAAGTATTGATAAAAAATAATGGTATATTAATAGTAAACGCTCGTGGTGCAGAGATCTCTAGAAATCACATTAACGTAGAGGGTAAGGTTCACGTATACGCCGTTGATGCTACAAAAATAGCAGAAGAACTCGGACTTATAGTGGCTGGATGGCCTGTTGTAAATACTGCTATGCTAGGTGCTATTGTCAGAGCTTTGCCAATACTCTCTATTCAGAGTGTAGAAAAAGCTATAATTGAATATTTAGGGCCGAGAATAGGAGAATCTAATAGAGAAGCTGCTAGTAGAGCATATAAAGAACTTGTATATTTAGGAGAGGTGTAAATATAGTGGTTAAAATTAAAGAACCTGAAAATAACGTTAAGTTACCTCTATCAAGACCAATCATAGGTGTTGCTGGCAAAACAGGGTTGTGGAGGACTATGAGGCCTATAGTAAACAATGAGAAATGTACTAGTTGTTTTCAATGTGAAATATATTGTCCAGTAAACGTCATCCGCGTAGAACCTAAACTAGGAGTTACTATAGATTACGATTACTGTAAGGGTTGTGGTATATGTGAAGATGTGTGTCCCAGAAGCGCGATAATAATGATCCCTGAAATAGGGGAGTAATATGTCTAAGAAAATAGCTCTAACGGGAAACTATGCAATAGCATATGCTGTAAAACTAGCAAAACCAGATGTCATTGCAGCATACCCCATTACTCCACAATCACCCATTGTAGAGAAGCTTGCAGAGATGATTGAGTCTGGAGAGCTAAAAGCATCAATGATCAGGGTTGAATCAGAGCACTCAGCACTGGCAGCATGCTTTGGTGCAGCCGTGGCTGGAGCTAGAGTCTTCACTGCTACTAGTAGTCAAGGATTACTCTACATGCATGAAGTTGTACACTGGGCTTCGAGAGCTAGAATACCTATGGTTATGGCTGTAGTATCTAGGACTATTAATACACCGTGGAATATATGGCCTGATCACAGCGACTTCGTGGATCAGAGAGATACTGGGTGGATTATGGCTTATGCCATGGATAATCAAGAAGCTTTTGATCTCACTCTTCAAGCATTTAAAATCAGCGAAGATCCCTCAGTATATTTACCAGTAATGGTTGGTATTGAAGGCTTTATTCTCAGTCACACAGCTATGCCTGTAGAAATTCCAGATGAGAAACTTGTTGACGACTGGCTTGGTGAACGCACACAGCCGTATGTAATAGATGGCTTAGAGCCTAAGGGCTTAGGACCTCTTACATTACCTGAGGATACAGAAGATATATTTTATGGTATTCAATTAGCTATGGAGAACTCTAAGAGGGTTATAAAAAGCGTGGACTCCGAATATGGTAAACTATTTGGTAGAGAATACGGCGGCTTAATATCCTGTTACTATTGTAATAATGCTAAATATATAGCTATAGCCCTGGGTAGTTGGACTGGCGACTTGATCGAGGCTGTGAATACACTGAGAGAAGAGGGTTATCCAATAGGAGTAATTAGAGTGAGATTTTATAGACCATTTCCACGTGAAGATCTATGGGAAGTTTTAAGAGGCGCTAAAGGTGTGTTTGTATTTGATAGAGCTATAAGTTTTGGTGCATGGGGCCCGCTATTCACAGATCTTGTGGCTGGTCTTATACAGTATACAAATAAATTACCTATAATAGTAAACATTGTTGCTGGAATTGCCGGTGTTCATGTATCTGCTGAAGACTTCCACAATATGCTCTTATCACTTATAAATCGTGTAGAAAGCGGCTTAGAACATGGCTATTTCGATTGGGTTAGAATTAGAAGGTGATCCTTATGAGTGAGAGTCAAGTTAAACCACCATTACCATATAGTGCTCGCGACGTGGTATTACCTGGTGACGCTTCTTGTCACGGCTGTCCTATTCCAATAGCTTTAAAAGTACTCTCAGCAGTATTTGGTGAGAAAATGATACTCGTAATTCCAGCTTGCTGTACATCTGTAATTGTGGGTACATATCCTGGGCAGTCATTAAAAGCCAGTATTATTCACGTACCATTTGCTTCAGCGGCAGCAGTTGCTTCCGGAGTTGCACAAGCACTTAAAATGAGAGGTATTAGTGATGTACAAGTAGTTGCATGGGCTGGTGATGGTGGTACAGCTGATATTGGAATGGCTACTGTTAGTGGTGCTGCTGAGAGAAATGAAGACATATTCTACATAATGTATGATAATGAAGCATATATGAATACAGGAATACAGAGAAGTTCTTCAACACCTAGGGGTGCATGGACTACAACAACACCCATATTAGGTAAGGGTGAAAATAAAAAGGATGTAGCAAAAGTATTAATAGCTCATAATGTCCCATATGTAGCAACAGCTAGTATTGGATATCCACATGACTTATATAGTAAACTACAAAGAGCTAAAAATATTCACGGCTTTAAATATATACAGATCCATGCTCCATGTCCAACTGGTTGGAGATTTGATCCAAAATATACGGTGAAAATAGCTAAACTAGCTGTAGAAACTGGCTTCTGGATTCTCTACGAATATTATAATGGAAAACTTATAATATCTGGTCCTAGTAGACCTCTACTGGACTCTTCGAAGAGAAAGCCTATTGAGGAGTATTTAAAATTACAAGGGCGCTTCAGAACTATTACACCGGAAATTATTAATAGCATTAATGAGTATATAGAGAGTAATTGGAGCTGGATAAAGAAATTAATGTGAAATGGTATTAAAGCTAGAAATTTGTTTTAAAGGGAACTTAAGGTCAATGAAGACTAAAAGCCACGAACTACCATCTACAAAGAAACGTTATCTTCACATACGATTAGACTTTCTATGTGATCTAGGTTACACTTCTAGGTTAGTTAATGCTTTGAGAATGGCGAATTTAAACTTAAAGCAGGTAAGTTATGATTTTGTAAGGATACACTATAAAGTTGACCTTGCTAAGGCTTTAAAAGAAACTTCTACACTCTGTGAGCTTTTAGAGAAGAATGTAACCCTATGGAGAGAGATTTGTTTCGAAGCCTGGATAGAGGTAATAGCTGAGTCTAAGTTTAGATCTAGTGGTATAGTGAGACTTAATAATATCTTAGTCTATATTAAACCAGGCAGTGGTAGGAGAGTTTACCACAAGCTTATCTGGCATACAAGTATAGAGGCACCACGGGAGGCTATTCTTCCAGAGAGCATAACTAGATTTTGCATACAGAGAGAGAATGTAGAAATACTTAGAAAAACATGTAAATATGTGGAGTTATTTGTTCAACATTACTACACTTAATCACGTGTCACACGCTTTATAACTATCTCATATAGATAATAATCAGAAGAGCTCCTAGTCAACGCCTTCCCGCAGATCTTTGATAGAATATTCTGCAACATTTTTAAGAACACTTCTCCACGACTTGATACTTTGATAACTTAGAGCACAGTTAAAACTAGGTGTTTTAAAGCTTAGACAGATGTTCGTATGCGTGAAACATAAATAAGCCATAAAAACAGAGAAACACATGAAGAATAAAAAGGGCCCGTCGTCTAGCCTGGTTAGGATGCGGGGTTCGGGTCTATAGGTGCGGAAATCCCCGTGACCCGGGGTTCAAATCCCCGCGGGCCCATTTAGCGAGAAGATTTGTCATGAGTGTTGAAGAGACTAGGAAAGTATTAATGAGTATCTTAGAGAGGGGTGTGGACCAAGCTTCTCTGAGTATATATGAGGGTAAATATGTTGAGTTAAAAGCCATATTGAAGAATACTGTGGATTCGTGGTCTATGTGGGTTTACATGGGTAGAGAGCGTGACTATATTTTAATACCTTACATCTATTGTAGTTGTATGGACTACTTGGTAAGAACAGTTTTCTTAAAGACCAGGTCTTATTGTAAACACCAGTTAGGATTACTAGTAGCTATTAAGAAAGGTTTATTTAAAACCATTACTGTTACTCTTGAAGAACTTTACACCATTATAGATGAAATTCTTGAAAAAGGCTTTTCAATAACGTTACGTAGAAAACTATATAAGTAGATTTAAAGTGCACATATGATTAGTGTATCTTGGAGATTATAATGGGGCGTCGTAGAAAGAGGAGGAGAGTTATATTAAAACGCGTAGTAAGAATTCCCAAAATATTCCAATGTCCTAATTGCTCATTTATTTCTCTCTCTATTATCGTGAAGAAGAAAGGTGATCGTGCTCAGGCTATAATATCATGCGGTAACTGCGGACTCCTCGATGACGAGGATTTCGCAGACATACCAATAGTATATCAAGCTGTTGATGTCTATGCTAAATTCATAGATCTATTTGAACGTGGAGAAGCACGAGTAAAATTCGTAAGTAGCACTGATAGTTCGTCTAGTGAATAACTTGGTGTATATTATTGAGTAAAGTTCACGAATACATAAGAACAAAAATTGAGAAAGGAGAAAAACTACACTTCACATTAATAGACCCTGATAGAGTCAACGTAGACGAACTCGAAAAAACATCTAAAAGCCTTGTTGAAGCTGGAACAGACGCCTTCATGATTGGTGGTAGTCTAGCAGTAACGCCTGAAGAAGCCTCGCTAACAGCTAAAATACTCAAAGAACACGGTTTACCAGTAATAGTGTTCCCTGGGAATATCAATTGCCTAACACCACACGCAGATGCAGTATTCTTTATGATCCTAATGAACAGCTTGGAACCATATTATTTAATTCAAGCACACGTCCAGGCAGCTCCCATTATTGCAAAATACAAGTTAGAGCCACTTCCAACAGCGTACTTAGTCATAGGCTTAGAAACGACCGTTGCACATGTTGGGAGAATACACCCTATTCCACGAAGCAGACCAGAAATAGTGGGAGCTTACGCGTTAGCAGCTGAAATGCTAGGGCTTAAATATATATACTTAGAGGCTGGAAGTGGAGCTACAGAACCCGTTTCACCAGTATTTCCACAAATTGTAAAAAAATACACTAAGTTAACTACCATTATTGGTGGTGGTATAAGGTCTATTGAACCAGTAAAAGAGCTCACTAAGTCTGGAGCAGACATCATCGTTACAGGTACTATTGTAGAAGAGGATCTTGAATTAGCTCGGAAAATTATACGGGCGGTGAAGAGCAAAGACTTTTAGAGTAACTTAGAGATACTTTTTCCTAAAAGCATCCTCTAAATCAATATTTAGCAGATTTGCAATACTGAGTAACCACGCAAAGACATCTGCAAGCTCCTCTTCTATAGCCTCTTTATTCATCTTAATAACAGCGTCTGCTAGTTCTCCTACTTCTTCAATAAACCATGTAAATGTCGCATAAAGTCCTCTCACAGAATCTCTCTCATAATACTTTTCTCGTATAATTTTCTGAGCCTTACTCAGATCCATAATTTTTAACCCACTAAATTCATGCTAATGAAAAGAATTAAAAATGTGACTTACAAATAAACTTAATAGGTGCTTAATGTGAGTAAACGCAGAGATAAAAAGAGTACCCCGGGTATAGCTTCCGCAGCAGGCCTCATTAGATTTTATGAAGAAATAGACTCTGTAATCACTATAAAGCCGCACTTATTAATAGCTCTAAGCATAATATTCACAGTAATAATAATAATTCTCTCCAAAATATTACCAGTAACTTAGTATAAAAGCGTCTTGAAAATGCTCTAAGAAGAGCTCAGTTGGGGATAAAGTCCTCATCTCTCAGACTCCCATCGCTCCTCATAGCTAAGTGAGTATTATATTTTTACTCAGTAACACGGACCATCTTCACACATCTGTTAAGTGGCGATTCATCATCAATTTTAGGTATTTTCTTCCCAGCTTATTAATCCTTTAGATAATAGTTTTAATTAATGCTAAGAGGTGTTAGTATTATATGTTTAGTAGAAAAATCAACATAGTCATTCAAGCTATTTCAATAGTATTGTTTGCCCTAGTAGCAGCTCTCATACCTCAATATGCACTATTGGTATTCATATTGTACTTTATATTATTCATGATTCTTATGACGAGAACAGGCTTAAAGAGTACTAAGAGTATTGATAAATCAGCAGGACCCTTACTATTTAAAGAGGGTGCAAGTGCTCAAGCAATGATGTATGATTCTCTACTCACCGAGGAATTAAAAAGTCAGTTTAAATCAACAATTATATACCTCATACTTCCCTTTACAGCGTTTATGTTAATTCCACTTTACACGATGTTTATTGAGCCATATATTCGTAGTTTTCTACAAGCTCTGGGTAGCGGATTTTTAATAAACTTTCTCAAGTTTATAATAATGTACCTATTTCTCATCGGCGTGATTCAGGGAATGCGATTTCTTGTATCAAGAAAAACGAAGCAACAAAAACAACTATTAATACCTCGCTCTTTCACTCTATATAAAAAAGGACTAGTAGTTGATGGGAGATTTCTCGAATATAGCAGAGACATGTGTGTAAAAGAAAATCGTGAGAGAAAATTTATTGAGATACATGGTAATAAATTACCTTTTATAATAAGACTTTACACTTTAGAGGTATCAAAATTATATACGAAAATAAGAGAGGTTGGCTTAAGTGAGTGTAGAGAAATCAAAGCATAGATGTATTGTCTGTGGTAGGGTTTTTCCTTCAGGACAGGGTATTATTATCAATATTGAAGATTTAACATTAAAATTTCACAGTAATAGATGTTTTTCTAAATTTACACGTGAATTATTGAAAAAAATACCACCACAGGAGATTAAGGGTTATGCTAAAAGACTTCTCGAAGAATACTCAGAACTATTATCACAAAGAGCAAAATTAAAATCTAAGAAAATATAACAAATATAACATTATTTAACTAAATAACTACTTAGTAGTGATGAGACTAGCCCCCTAGACCTCGAGTTGAGGTATGAAGACATTACCGCGGACTGATTATTTACAGACAGTTTTTCCGCTCATGAGGTTTCTTAACTCATTAAGAGAATCGTTTGTTAAACCTACTTGATTAAGTACTTGTAGTGCTTTTGTAAATGCCTCTTGCTCATTGCTAGCCTTGACGTTAACAATTATGTTAGTTCCCTTAACACATATTCTAAATCTCTTTTCTCCAAACATCACATATTCTTCTATAATGCTTAGATCGTTTTTCGAGATCAACTTTATTCATCCAGAGTCCAGGATTTTTTAATAATATCATAAGCTTCTCTAAGCCCCAACGGTAGTGGTTTTACACCCGAAATTATAGCTAAGAAATTTGCGTCGCCAACCCACCTAGGCACTATGTGAACGTGGAAGTGATCTGGGATACCGGCACCAGCAGCTCTACCTATATTTGAACCTATGTTAAATCCCTCAGCCATAAGAGCCCTTCTCAATACAGCAATGGCTTTTTTCGCTAAGAGCACTATTTCTAAGAGAGTTGAGTCGTCGAGTTCAGTGAGTTCAGCTGCGTGTTTATAGGGGGCGATCATCAGGTGTCCAGTGTTATATGGATATGCATTTAATAATACATATGAATACTGTCCTCTATGGATAATAAAAGCTTCCTCATCGCTCATATTTTGAAGCTTACAAAATAAACACTCCTTTTCACTCCGGGATAACGCTGTCTTTTTTACATACTCATATCTCCACGGATTCCAGAGAATTTTCATGTTAATCAACCACAACTACTACGTAGTTGGATAATGAGTTGAAGTTTACTCCTCTATGTCACGTATACCTTCTTCGGTTATTGCAAACACTGCTTCGCCTTCAGGTAAATGAGGTGCATCTACAACTCTTGCTATTCTCTTATTACCCTTAGCTTTCTTCAAATACACCCTAACTCCTGGCACGTGAGCAAGTACGTGACCGCCAACAGCAGCCGTGGGATCTCCGTAGAAAATATCAGGTCTAGCCATAACCTGATTTGTAACTACAACTGCAATATTATATGCTTCAGCAAGTCTCATTAACTGATGTAAGTGGGCATTTAATTTTTGTTGCCTCTCAGCTAAATGCTCTCTTCCAGGATATTCTGCTCTGAAGTGACTTGTTACACTATCTATGGCTACTAGCTTAACATTGTTTTTCGGGACGAAGGAGAAGAGGTCGTCTACTATCGAGATCTGGTGATCACTATTATACGCTCTAATATAATAAATATTATCCATCACAGAATCCGGGTCTAATCCAAGGGCCCTTGCCATGGCTTCAATACGTTCCCATCTAAATGTACCCTCAGTGTCAATATAGACAGCTTTACCAAGTAATCCGCCTTTTTCATAGGGTAGTTGAACATTTACACTAAGCTGGTGACAAATTTGTGTTTTACCACTACCATATTCTCCATAAAACTCTGTTATAGTCTTAGTTTCAATACCTCCGCCGAGTAGTTCATCTAAGTTTTTACTACCAGTAGTAATCTTCTTTACATTTAATCTCTCTACTTTTACTTCTTTAGCTGTCTTAAACTTTATACCAAGCATTCTCCTAGCATTCTCAATAATCTTAGTAGCTACTGGAACAGGTATACCTGTTTTTTCTGCGAGCTCCTCAGGTCTCACTACAACAATACTCCACGCTGAAATATAACCAGCCGCTTCAAGCTTCTCAGCTATTGGCGGGTTTACGCCGGGAATGTCTCGCACAGATATAAATGAAGCTTCACTACTTTTCTCAGGCAATTTTCCCCCCTCTCCTTATTTTAATATGCTTTTTAAAACGCTTAATATACTGAGGTTGTAATCAACTATTTTTGAAAACTAGGTGTATTCTAGTGAGAATACTCAGTATTCATGCGCGTAGTTTCAGCTACAAGGTAGTGGAGAAAGCTGTTGAGGAGTTTGAGCCGTTAAACCAAGCTAATGTTGAAGGTACTTTTGAAAACTCGCTAGTAGTATTTCTCAGCATTGAAGCCGATGATACAGTGGATCTCGTGGAAGAGGCTTCTTCTGAAATTTTAAACATATCTAATCAGGTTAAACCTTCAATCATAGTCTTATATCCCTATGCACACTTATCTTCACAGTTAGCTCCACCACATAAAGCTATTGAAGTACTTGATGCATTATATAAAGCACTTTTAAAGAGATCAAGCATACCAGTTCATAAAGCCCCCTTTGGCTGGTATAAGTCTTTTAAATTAGAGTGTTATGGTCATCCATTAAGCGAGCTCTCAAGAACAATAACTAAGAAATCACAGTTAGCTAAGAGACCTATAGAAAGAGAATTCTATATTGTAACGCCTTCTGGCAAGGTTTTCAAGCCCGAGGAATTTGACTACACTAACTACCGTGAACTAAAAGTTCTAGTAGACAAAGAAGTCTATGGCATAGAGCTTGAGGGTGGAGAAAACAGAGTTAACTATTACTGTAAGAAATTTGGTTTAGAGTGGGAGTCGATGAGTGATCATGGACATATGCGATACTCACCATATGCAGCAGTAATAATGGAAGCTGTATCTAGATACTCGTGGCAAGTAGCGAGAGATCTCGGGATACCTGTATTTAGAGTTATGGGGACAAACATGTTTAACCTCAGGGAGAGACCAGTATATGAACATGCTGCATTATTTGGCGATAGACTCTATGAGGTTGAGGTAGATAACGAAAGATACGTCTTAAGATATGCAGCTTGCCATCAGCAATTCGCTATGCTTAGAGACTGGATTATAAGTTATAAAGACCTACCCTTCGGGGTATTTGAAATAGCAGATAGTTATAGACTTGAGCAACGCGGAGAGCTCAGCCTATGTTTCAGGCTAAGAAAGTTCTACATGCCGGATCTACACATTTTAACAAAAGACCTCAATGAGGCTATAGAAGTATCTAAAATAGTTCAGAGACAAATACATAGAGAAGCTTATAAAGCAGGTAGAAAATACATAGCTCTATATAATGTAACTAAAGATTTCTTTGAAAACCATAGAGATACCCTAGTGGAGTTCATAAAGAACGACGAGTATCCAGCATTAGTAGCTGTCATTCCTTCAGGAATATATTACTGGGTTCTCAACGTGGAATATCACATAATCGATAATCTCAATCGGCCTAGAGAAATTGCCACGTTTCAAATTGATATAGGTAATAGTAAGAGATTTGAAATTACCTATGTGGATGAAGCAGGTAACAAAAAATACCCTGTTATAATACATACAGCGATTATTGGTAGTATTGAGAGGTATATTTACATGATCTTGGATAATGCCGCATTAATGGAAAAAAGCGGTCAAATAGTGTCCTTACCAACATGGCTCTCACCTATCCAAGTAAGAGTAATTCCAGTATCTAGAGAGTACAATGAATATGCCTATAACGTAGCAAAGCGCATATTAGAAGAAAAGTTCAGAGTTGATGTTGATGATAGAGACATTACATTAGGCAAGAAAATTAGAGAAGCAGGTATTCTCTGGATACCATACATAGTAGTTCTCGGTGAAAGAGAGTATAAAACACAGACACTTAATGTGAGAATTCGCTCAGCAAATAAGCAAGTCTTAATGAGATTAGAAGAATTCATAGAGATATTAAAAAGGGAATGTGAGGGATATCCACAAGTAGAACCCTTCTTCCCTCTAAGTCTCTCCAGGCAACCTATATTTCTATCATGATATGACTAAGTTAAATGGTTTATTTCAATGGTTGAAAAGGCCAAAGTAAAGTTTATTGGAAGACACCTCATGCTTAAGGGAGTTTATATTGAGAAGATATTTAGTGGAGAGAAAAGAGCTACCATTAGAAGGGGTATTGTAAAACCCAAGTATAATGAGATTATCATACATGCGGGAGGAAGACCCATAGCTAAGGCAAAAATCACTAGGGTGTATTTTAAAAGACTACGCGAGCTTGGTGATTATGAAGCAAAACTTGAAGGTTACACCTCAAGAGAAGAGCTCATAGAGGAATTGAGAAGAGTATACAAGGGTATTAGAGATGATGACTACGTTACTATAATAGAGTTCGAAGTTACTCAGAGATTAGACATGCTCCTATCCGAAGATCCTTATCACGGGCTTAAACCTGTGGATATAGCTCGAATAGCACTTAGATATATTAAAAACGAATTAAGCGACTTTGAAGTGAAAATACTAATTGATCTAACCAGGACAAGTAGTATTAGAAAAACAACGCTCAGAGTATTAGGAAATTTAAATAAACGTGGCATTGTCAGGAGGACTATTAAAAAAGCCATTAAAATGTTAATCGAGAAGGGAGTTCTCAAAACAATGCGAGTAGAAAGCGACATGTCAGAAAACTAATTAAGTACTAGGTAGAATACATTATTGATTTGGGGTAAATATGGGATATTGGCTATTACAATGTTTAGAATGTGGATTAGAGTGGAGGTTATATGTGAGCTTTCCGCTAAAAAAGGAATTTTCAAAATTATATCACTATTGTCCTTACTGTAATAAAAACACTTTTCATAAGATCATCGAGTATTTCGAGGAGTAAGAAGGAGATATTAGGCAGAGTTTGTAAAATACTTCTTGATGATGAATCCCCATTAAAGCCGTAAAGCTTGCGGAGACCTGTCTCAGCTGAACTAATCTATCCAGTCTTCATTCTCAATTTTCCTCGGGATATAGATGTCAGCTAGGAATCTTAAACCCTTACCTGTAATTGCTTCTATTTCAAGTTTACTAGTTGTATAAAAGAATATGCAGAGTTCGCGAATCCATTCGGGAGTAAGAAACCATGGATATCCGCTTACTCCTTCTTTTCTCTTAATTTTACTTCTATACTCCGGAGACCCTATACAGGCTTCTGCAACTCTATAGCCTACTAATTCAACAGCTCTCTCAATATCTCTTAGCTTAGCCTTAATTACGAAGTTCCTTCTCTCTTCGATACTTAAATATGGCTCTTTACTTTTCAATTTTAAAACATCTTTGGCGATCTCTTCTAATGTATTTTTTATTTGGGGATCTCTAAGGATCTCTTTAAAGATCTCTGTGCCGAAGATATCTGTAAGTGTTACACCTATAAATTTAGCTGTAGGTGTGGCGAGTCTCTCACTCTCATAGGATAATGTTATACTACCTGCTTTGAATACGCTATATATATAAAATCCGTATGGATCACTGTCACATAGTATGTAAACAGGTAGTTTGAACTCCTCACTCAGTCTCCTTACAAATCTCCTAGTAGCTCTATCAGGTTGACCAGCACTCGTAACTAAAACCACCTTGTTTTTCTTCCAAAAACCATATCTGTGTAATTGTTGAAAAACGGCATCTTTCTCTACTACTAAGACGTA
This sequence comes from Desulfurococcaceae archaeon, assembly GCA_020833225.1. Classification (GTDB taxonomy): domain Archaea; phylum Thermoproteota; class Thermoprotei_A; order Sulfolobales; family Desulfurococcaceae; genus UBA285. The sequence continues at coordinate 27,635 of JAJHQS010000006.1, read as the reverse complement.
TTCGGCATCAACATCTATAAAGTCTATGAGGTCTGGCGTAGGTTCAATAGCGTATGCTCCATGACCCATTTTACTGAGGTCTATGGTGTCATCACCGCTCTTTATAATTAGGTTCCCAACTACTTTTCCCTTCTCCTTGCTTAGTATAAGGAGGTCTTCGCGGAGTATATTAAGAAACACCTCTAAGTCTCTAATTACACTATCGGATTCCCTTTGATCATCCCAACTATTTTCCGACACTTTCTTCCCATCAATACTAGTGTAGCTAATAGTGTGTTTACCTCTGTAGAATAAGTCACGAATAGTTGGATATTCATTGTTTCTAAGAGCCTTGTATATTATTGAAGCCATAAGTATGGTTTGTGTGAATTTCTTTGCTTCATTAATATCTGTAAACGATCTATATTGGATATCGGGTCCTAAGAGTAGTATTTTCGACTTCTGGTCGTAAATAGTATTTGAGAGCGTTCTCTTGGGAAATACTAGGTGGAGTTTACCACTCTTATCTAGTTCATCAAGGAGTCTTTTAAAATTCTCCTTTATGAGGTCTAAAGCCCTCATTCGAGTTTTAACATCTGTTTCTGAAATAGTAGACATAATTTAAACACCTATCTTCACAGATTTAACAATAGAGTTTACGATTTCAACTGAAACATTAGATCTTCTCGAAACGTATTCTATGAGCTTACGGGTTAAAGCGGCCTCTATTCTGTTCTTAGAGCTGTTATCTCCGAGTATTATAGCCAGAGACCTAGCTACTTCTGGAATATACTTTGCTAAGATCTCTACTCTGCGCATCACTTCTTTTTCTTTAACTTTTTTTACAAGATAACGTTTTAATTCGCGTGTAACTTCCATAATAGCTAGTTTAACCTCTCTCCTAATTTCAGGAATATCTGCAATACTCTCTTTACCTACTCCTTTAAACGGTATTTTAGTACTACATATGTGAACAACTATAGCTAGTGGTGCTGGAAAGGAGATCATATAGCTTTCCCAATTCACATCTTCTTTTACAACTTGAGTAACTACATCTGTGCTTTCATCATATATAAGCGGTACTCTATTTGCATATCTCAATATGATTGGTTGTTCTTGGGGGCTCATGGGAGTATTACCACCATAACTAATGGCAGCTTCTACTATAAAGGGGTTTCCTTCATAAGAACGTGGACTCCTAGTCACAGCGTATAGAAATTCAGGTTCAAAAATCCTCTTTAAACCTGCTTCTAGGACTTCTCTACCGAGTGGTGAGAGCGATGTGGCTGATGGTGGCTTGTATTTATCATAGCTTTTAATAATATTAAATAACCTCTGTATTTCGCTTTCTGTTAACTCATGTAATTTCTTATAGGGATCTATCTTAGCTAAGTTTAAAATCGCTCTAGCTGTTGATGGACCTATACTCTGAAAATTACTTGTTAAAAACTCTTCTACTGGTTCTTCACCATTACCATTATTATTTATTAGTGTTTTAAACATCTCTAAATCTATTCCCCGTGGGTGAGGTTTTGATTCACGAGGAGGTTTTGGCATAGCATTAGTTACTCTAGAGTAGTGTATTATTTCGTTCTCAGGTGTTATTAAAGTAATATTCGCGTATGGTGTGATTATCGATGTCCTGGAAAGATATTCTAAAATTCTCTGTTTAGCCCTGCCCCAGTCTCCTTCAATAGTCACTGATACTACTGTTCCATGCCAGTCACGTGTCTTTCTCCAAGCACCTCTCTCAATTATAACAGGTTCATTCTTATTAATATCTATTCTCAGCTTGAAATAATATATCATCCTATAGTTTTCCCTACTAGTGATTACTTCAACAGGTCTACCAGTGGTCATTTGTGCATATAAAACAACCATTTTTACGCCTAAACCATACATTCCACGAGATTGCTTCATAACATACTTACTACTAAAAAGCACTTTTCCAAAAGCGTATGGAACAACATCTGGTGGTATGCCAATACCATTATCTTCAACTGTGATTTTATAATACTCTTGAACTTCATCGGCTTTCTCAATAGAGATCTTCACATCTGGCAATATACCATGCATATCAGTAGCGTCAAGAGCGTTATCAATAAGTTCTTTAACCACCTGGTAAAATGCTTTTACAGGGTTTGCAAAACCAGCTACTTCGCGGTACTTGTAGAAGAACTCAGCTGGACTAATACTCATATATTTTTCTTCACTAATAGCACTCATAAGCACAGCACCCACTAGGTGCCAAAACTTCTATTTTATATTAATAGATTATAAGCACATGGCTGAGTACCTATTAGAAATAGTATCGGTGAACTCTATCTAAAACCCTTTAAAAACAACACCAAATTCCCCACGTTTAAAGGCCCTATTATTAGAGATAGGGTGTTAAAATGAAGGGGGTCTCGGGAATAGTGGCAACAGCAATATTACTAGCTTTAACAATAGCCGGAGGTTTACTACTGTACACATATGTATCAAGATACCTTGTTGCGTCTACACAGTCGGGTGAACTAGTAGTAGAAAGTGCATATTATTTAACGACACTAAAGAGGCTTGAAGTAACAGTTAGAAATATAGGCATGAGCTCAGTCAACGTTACCGAGGTAGAAATTATTTACAAAAATAGCCCGCAAAATATAAGTCTGAATTCGACAATTATCATTCCACCTGGAAAAGCTCAGAGCATATTAATAGAGAATATAACAGCTGAACCCCTTTATGTTATTGTGAAATTTGACTATGGACGTAGAACTGAACCAGCTATGGTTAAAATACTAGGATAATTAACGGGGTTTTTATTGTGAAGGTGAATATAAGATCTTTTTTTACTCTTACCCCTATTTCTTCTAGGTTTTCTAGACTTTTTACTAGTAATAAGAGTGATTTTACAAGCAATATTGTTGAACTACTTCTAGATCTTTACACTAAGAGGTATAGGTGTGAAGAAGTATCTCTTAGTGATGTGTTAAGCCAATATAGGCTACTAGGAGTTGTAGATGTAACTATAGGTGCTAGTAGTGGGGAACTCTACTATGTTATTAAAGAACCTCTCATAACGCGGAGTGATATTTACAAAATTATAAAGGAGTTTCAGGAGCATTCTTCTGAGTGGAGTGAGAGTAAATTAAACTTAGAGCTACAAGATTCTTTGGGCGTTGCTGAGTATAATTACCTTAAAATTTACAGCGGCTTAGGCCCTCTCTTACCATTTATTATTGACGATAAGATTGAAGATGTATCATTAAATAGAGTGAGTGGTAGGGTTTATGTAGTACACAGAGACTTCTCATGGTATGGTTGGATTAAGAGTAATGTAATCGTAGATCCCGGACTAGTGGATAGACTTGCCATGACTATTTCTAGAAAAGCCGGTAAACATTTATCTCTAACACAACCACTCGTAGAGGGGTCCGTGAAGAGCAGTATTAGAGCTAGTATTGTCTACGGTGATGTCATATCTGCACAGGGTACTAGTATTGTAATTAGGAAGAAGCCAAGCGAGCTCTGGACAATGACTAAGCTCATAAATGAAGGAGTAATCACGACTGAACTTGCATCATACTTGTGGCTTGTTCTTGAAAAACACGGGTGGATTATAGTGGCTGGTCCTGTAGGCTCAGGTAAGACAACACTGCTTCAAGCAATTTTAACCATGATTCCTCCACATAGAAAAGTCATTATTATCGAAGATACGCCGGAGCTTACAGCCATAAGTGAGTTGTGGGATGTTTTCGCAGAGCGTGTTGAGGTTTTCTCACATGTAACACCGATAGATAGCTATATGCTACTAAAATTCACTTTAAGGCGTAGGCCAGATTACATTGTGATCGGAGAGGTTAGGGGTATTGAAGCGAGATTACTAGTACAGGCGTCTAGACTAGGACATGGTGTTTTAAATACTATCCACGCTGATAGTCCAGAGTCTGTTATTCAAAGACTCACAGCTCCACCGATCTCAATACCTAAGAATCTGCTGAGTAATATATGGACTATTGTATTAATGGGTGTTATTGGAAATAAGAGGCATGTCGTAAGAGTTTCCGAGGTCCTTGGTAACTGTTCTCTAGTAGATATATATGATGCTAGTAAAGAGAACTACATCGACATAGACCAACTTATCTCGCGGTGTGAAAGACTTAAACTCTACTATAACATTGAGGATCTACGTGAATTACTTCTAGAGAGAGCCCTTTTTCTCGAAAGACTTGTTGCAAGAGGATTTTTCTCACATCAAGACTTAGCTGATAAAATAGCTGAGTATTACACTACACAATTATACCAAGTAGCGTCACGTTGAAGGTGCATTTTTATTGAAAACAACGTTTCAGATGTTTAATAAGTGTCTTGATGAATATTTCAGTGACTTTCTCATTACATTATCAGCTCTTGAGGCTGGAGGACTTAAAGTATACGATCTTTTTACAGCAATTCACGAAGGAGAGATTAACCTAGTAAACTGCTATGTACAAGTCGCAAACTGGTACGTTGTGTTAGAGAGATCTCTTGGAGATCCTCACATAGCTCTACAAGAACTTAGTCGAAGTCTCCGGGTATCTAAGTTAGCGAGTTTTCTAAGAGGTTATAGCGATATCTTAGTAACTAGCGGTGACACAAAGACATATGTAAATAACAGCTTACACGCAGAGCTCTTAAATGTAAAGGCAAGAATTGAAGAGTCGCTGAGGATTTTAGAGGTACTTTACGAGTCTACAATAGCTCTAATACTCACGCTATCATTACTAGTTGTTTTACCTATTTGGAACTTACCTGCATGGGTTAGTGTTTTAATTATTCAGTGTATTGGCTTAATAAGTTATTTGTTAGCTTTTAAAGTAATAAAGCGCCTCTATTACCCTACTCGCGTTCTCTTAGTAATTTGCGATCTACTCTACTTGCTTCTCTTACCTATATTATATAGTTTGCCGGGGATGGGTTTAATTACTCTAGTGGTATTAATTGTTTTACACATTTTTACAAAGAAATTTTTAAGTAATCTGCTAAGTGTAGACGCAGAGGTCATTAAGATCTTTAGAGAAGTATATTCTAACGTCTTACTGGGTAGATCTTTGGACTTAGCATTAATAGAGTCTCTGGGTAGGTCCCAATTAGATGTTTTAAGAGCAGTAAATATCGGGCTTTCACGAGGTCTCGAGGGATATGAAATATTAAGTAAAGTAAAAATGCCTACATTTTCATCTAAAATACTCACATTAATACTTAACCCAATAAAATATAGTTATACAAGTACAGCTCACGTAACAGCGGTAAATACCTTTATTGAAGAGGTAATGAGTACACGGATATTTGTTAAAGAGAGATCTCGACTCTATGCATTCTACATTCTAATATTAGCATTACTTATCTCAGTATCATATAAAATGCTCTCACAATTCCCAATACTCACGGGAGGTATTACTGGGCTTATCGGCTTCTATGGTCACCTGGGAATAATACTTCTCTCAGCACCAATAGGACTTGTGAGAGATGGTTGTTATACAGCTTCTGGAATAAGCATCGTCTTCGCGATAATAGCTTTAGGATTACTTATATTATTAAGTACCACGTTGTAGATATAAAGTAGTATTAACTCAACTTCTCCCAGGTCTCCCCCTTCTAGTCCTTTTTTCTTATTTTTCTATATTTTGACATAGCTTTCTCTAAGAGCGTTTTATCAGCGTATATTGTTTTTCCATCTTTAAGTATTTCCATTATAAGTGTGCTCTCGCTCTCCAGCTTCTTTGAGAAAGAATCGGTCTTAAGGCATAATGGGCGATTTTAACGTCAATTAGTCTTCTTACTATTTCATACGCCTCCCTCGGATCACTTGGCATTTTATCAGCTACAATTAAGACGTCAATATCGCTTTCATCTGTGTAATCTCCTCGAGCTCTAGAACCAAAGAGTATTATTAGTCTAACTTTATATTAATTAACTTGTCAACTAGTTCGTTGGAGAAACTCAAATTCTTTTGAGTTTCTCCAACAATTTTTCTCAACCCACTTCAAGATCTTCTCAGCACGCTTTATACACTCTTCAGCGTCTTTACTTGTATAGTAATCCATTGAAGCACCTTCGTCAAAGACATCTGGATACCTAGTTGGAATATCTAGTAGCAGAGCACACTCTTTAATCTCTACAGGAACCTCTAGTCCGAGCTCAGAGGACATAAAAGTAATTGAGCACCCTCTTCTCTCCTTATAGAGGAAATTAAGTAATCCTTTAACAGCTTTTTCACCTGCTTGATGCGATTCAAAACACGCTGTTACAGGTTTGAAGTGTTTTGTAAATAGCTGTAAATATTTCTAAATACTTCTCAAGGCTATGATGTATGCTGATGCTGTGTGTCTGTCTAGTCCAAACCTCTTCATAATCTCGTTGTGTCCTCTAGAGCTTGTTGTCCTCTTCGGATCTACAAACTTTGTGTTTAGTCCGTAGAGAGGGGTTTTCATCGCTATTCTTTCAATGATAGAGTTTCTGAAAATAGTTTTCTTGTAGTTGTAGTTCTCATGCTTTCTATCGCCGTTCCTAATCCATGCAAGCTTTAGGTAGCTTAACACCTCTGGGTTCTCTAAAGCAATTGTTGATACGCCGTGGTTGTAGGCATACCTAAGCATCTCGTGAATCTTCATACCTATGACACTCCAAGCCTTTCTCCTCGGATAACCTCTAGTTACTGCTTCTGAGAACCAGAATGTTTTGTAGTCTCTTAGATTCCCCTTCTCATCTATTATTGCAAGGTTGATTCTATCAGTATTAACATCTATACCACCTATTAAACTGCCTTTAGGCTCTCTATACCTTGTCATGTGCTTTAGGTAGAAGTCGTAACCGATAGTTACGTGGATTTCACCACTAACATAGGGCTTACCGTTTCTGATATTATATCCTCTGACTACTACTCTGGGCATGTACTTCTCCTTAGACTCAACAACAAGCTTCAAGAGCTCCCCATAACCCTTATTAGGCTTCGCCTTTATCAGCACTCTATCCTTAGAGCTGTCATAGCTGTATGTAGTTACTAGTGCTGAGCTATCCTCTAGAACCTTGACAACGTTTCCATCCACCTCCCTATCGTAGTGCTGAAACATTAACCAGTCTGAGAGCTCAACACATCTGTAGTCTACTTTCAGTCTCCTAGAGCTCTCCCAAATGCCGTAGACGAGGTACACAGCTCCATAAGCATACCTCTTATTAGGTATGAGGTCTCTGGCATCACTATAAAACATCTTAACCCAAGCAATTTTAGACGGTATCAAAGCATTCAACAACTCCTTACTCCTACTAAGAACCCTGTGACAAGCAAGCTTAAACAGCCAAGCAGTAGACAGTATCTTCTTAGCCCTATCACCGCTAGCATTGAATGATAGCTTAATGGTGTAGAGAGGATTCTCAACCAAGGCTATAGCCCAGCAAAACTTATAAGCTTCTGAGATTTATATACTTATCGGTGTCCCCGAGTTTCCGAGAACCGCAGGGTGATGAACCGCTAGGCGACTAGTGGTGAGCTACTGCGGTAAGGGGGCTCGGGGGTAGCGTGATGAGCCACCTGCCAAGTATTTACAGCTATTCACAGATAATTACAGGTCTTGGCAGGTGGTAAACGCTTCTTCGTGAAGCCCCTCTCTATAATTAACAATTGCAGAAATATAATTCCTCTTGGCTTGCCTTATCCAATCTCTTGTCCTTGAAACCATCATATATAATCATTTATCTCTAAGTGTTTCTATCTCTATTAACCTACTTTTATTGCTACATCTAGGAAATTCCAGTTTTACTCGTACTTAATAAGTAGTCAGTATAGGGTTAAGTGTAATTATTTAACTTAATAAAATCCCTTTTCAAGATGTAGCTCGTTCTCTTTAATAAAATGATATGTGGGGTCTTGGTAAGTATTCTACGCCGGGTCTTTGTTGAATAGCTTGAGGATATAGTTCCATGATGTGTAGACTTCTGGCGGTATCTCTGTTTTAACATTTAGTCCGAGTTTCTTAACCTCTTCTACTGTTATTGGATAGTCATGAATATACTTATCTTCTATAAGCTCTTTGGCAACTTCTAAAGCCTCATCTCTACCTAACTTGTCTTCAAGTAACTTAACTATTAAACTCTGTATTTCGCTAATAGCTTTCTCAGCTATATCCGCTAATACTAACATGTCATCTCATGTATTATCACCTTTTACTTCGGCTACTTTAATAATACTAGGTGCTGGGCAAACTGCTCCTCCTACTTGTACTTGTAGGTCGAGTGGACCTAAAGCAACATCCTGATCCATTATGATCTCGTCAGCGGCCAGAGCGATGAATGTACAACCACTCATAGCGTAGTGTAGTATTATCACGACCTTCTCACCTTTAGTCTCTTAAGTGCCATTGCAATCTGTGATGAGGCTAATACCAGTCCTCCAGGTGTATGTAGTACGAGGGCTATCGGTTGATCTGGAGGAGTAGTTCTAATAGCCCTTGAAACAGCCTCTGAATCTTCTATGTCAACATACCTATAAATTGGGAATCCTAAAAAACATTTTCTCTCGTCTATGAATCATTGTTATAACTCTCTACTGGTATTTTTTCCTTAATTTCTCTAATCAACTTTAATCTATAGCATTAGTAAGTGCTCTAAATTGTAATTGAGAGTAAATAATGAGATAAAGAAATAATAAGGAAAATAATAAACTAATGGGATCAATCAAGCACATCACATAATTCAACTATATAAAAAATTAAAAACCATAAAATAAGCAACCAATTACACATTCAACAATAATAAATATGATTTTCACCTAGCACATTACCTAATAGTTTACACTTCTCCTATAGAAGCGTGAACTATTAGAAATAATCCTATTTAAATAGGTATTTAAGGGAGATGCGGGCCCGCCGGGATTTGAACCCGGGACCTCCGGCTCCGCAGGCCGGCGCCCTATCCTAGCTAGGCGACGGGCCCTTAAGCCTATTATTAATTAGTGTTGTTTCTTTATTAGTTTTGAGTATTTGTCTGCTTCGTAAAGTGGTATTGGTAACTCTATTCCTTTAACTAAGAGGTTTTTTACAATGTTAACAGCATCTTCAAGGCGTATTTTATAGCCTATGCTGACGTATAATTTCCTTCCTTCATGCTCTAATATCTCGCCTACTATTAATCCATGAGCTCTAATTTGTCTTCTCCCATTACTAGTTTCAAAAACCTCGCCATAGAGGTGTTTTTTAGCGACGCCTATACTTGGTAAGCCTAGTACTAGGCCTAGATGTGTTGCTATACCAAAAGATCTTGGATGTGATAATCCATGACCATCTACCAGTATGAGTTGTGGTTTAATAGGTATCTTCATATAGGCTCTCATATAACCCGGTATTTCTCTAAAAGCAAGTAATCCCGGAATATAGGGCACTTTAACATCTACAATAACATAGTTTTTCTCAATCACAGCTCTCTTTGCGTAGTTATAGAGTACTACAGTGGCATATTGTTTTGAATTTGCGTAAGCAGAATCAAAAGCAGCTATATAGATTAGTCTACTAGTATCTAAAGGAGGAGTATTATAAAATTCACTTAGAACCTTAATTGAAAGTTCTTCTTGGAGCTTCTTAGCGCGTTCCACATTAAACAAAACATACACCAAGCATAATTAAAATACCTAGTTACAACTATAATAAATTGGTGTTGATGTGGCATATAAACTAGAAGACTTAGTACATGTTTACGTTGAGCTAGTAAGACGCGGTGTTAAGGCAATTGTAATTGGCGATACTGTTATACAAATAGCTCTTGGATACAAGAGGCTAGAGGGCGATCTAGACCTCTTCATATTAGAGCCAAGTCCAATTATGGAGAGAGATTTCTATGAGAATATTGCACGTGAACTTGGATGGGAGACTTCACTAACAGAGATCGGAATACCTGCGCTAATTATACCAACAGTGGAAGGTCATTTAGTAGTTGAACTCTACGAGAATTATATGGATATTGAAATACCAAGCGAGATCTTAGAGAGCGCTGATGAAATAAGAATTCACGGTGAGAAAATAGCTCTCATTAAACCAGAACACTACTTAATTCTCAAAGCTCGTCAAGGCGTAGACATCAATAAACTTAAAAAATATGTTTCTGAGCTCAAATCCAAAGGGATTTTTAATAAAAAATTACTAGAAAATGCTCTAAACCTATATCCTGAGGAGGAACGCGAGTTAATAATAAAAAGACTCGAAGATGCGGGAATTAAACTCTAAATTACTTGATTTAAAAACCCATCAACATTATTCTTATTGTGATTAAGCTCAAAGGTGCTAGAAAATGCCTATAACAAACCCTGAGCTTTTAAAAATAGTTGAAGAGAGAGTTTTGAAAAAACAAGTGTGTAGAAAGTGTGGTGCTTTAAATCCGCCTGGAGCAGTGAAGTGTAGGAGATGTAGGTCAAAGGGTACATTAAGACCTAAAAAGATACTCAAAGGAGGACCTAAATCAAAATAATTCTCTAATCGAAAACTACCCTTTGACGACGCCTATGGGTACGAGTTTAACAACAGGCTTTGCTATTTTAACCTTCTCAGCTACAAATACAACTCTATCAACATCTTTATAGGCTTCGGGAGCTTCTTCACTAACAACTCTCTTAGTGGCTGCACGTATAGCTATACCTTTCCTCTCTAACTCTGATATCACGCGATCTGGTGAATACGATCTTATAGCCTCACCTCGACTAAGCCACCTACCTGCACCGTGAGGGGCACTATACCAGGTTCTTGCGCCCTCATATATGCCCACTAAGATGTAACTTGCAGTGCCCATACTTCCAGGTATTAGTACTGGTTGACCTATAGATTTATAGTCTTCTGGTATATCTGGGTGTCCTGGTGGAAATGCCCTAGTAGCCCCCTTCCTATGTACTACTACTTTGTATTTTTCACTATTAATTATGTGCTCTTCTATTTTAGCAATGTTATGTGCTACATCATATATTACTTCTAAGTCAAATTCCTCCGGATCCCTCTTATAAACCTGTCTAAAGCTCTCTCTAACCCAGTGTGTTATTATTTGTCGATTAGCCCACGCAAAATTAGCTGCAGCAGCCATAGCTGCAAAATAGTCTTGTGCTTCAGGGCTCTTAAATGGAACAGCCGCGAGCTCTCTATCTGGAACACTAATACCATATTTTCTCATAGCTCTCTCCATAATCATGAGGTAGTCGCTTGCAACTTGATGTCCAAGTCCTCTACTACCAGTGTGTATCATAACGGTGATCTGCCCAACGTGAGTAATACCCATGATCTTAGCTATGTGAGGATCGTAAATCTCCTCGACAACTTGTATTTCTAAGAAGTGATTACCAGCACCAAGAGTACCTAGCTGTTCATGACCCCTCTGCTTCGCTACTCTACTGACTTTGTCTGCACGTGCCCCCTTCATAGAGCCCTCTTCCTCAGTGTGAACAGCATCTCTCTCCCAACCATAGCCATGCTCAATAGCCCACTTTACACCGTACTCGAGAACCTCGTCAAGATCTCTAAATGTTAGTTTCAAATAACCTGTAGAGCCAACTCCACTCGGCACGTTCTTAAATATGGCGTCAACAAGATCTCTCAACTTACTTTTCACGTCTTGAAGCGATAAATTCGTGCGGAGAACTCTAACACCACAATTAATGTCATAGCCAACACCACCAGGGCTTATAACACCATCTTCTATGTCAAAGCCAGCAACACCGCCAATAGGGAAGCCGTAGCCTTGATGACCATCAGGCATAACATAGGAGTATAGCTCTATACCAGGTAGACACGCCACGTTAGCGGCTTGATCTAGTGTAAGATCGCTCTCCATCTTCTCTAATAAGTACTCATCAGCAAATATTATCGCATCTGTTTTCATGCAGGGCTTAAATCCAGCAGGTATTCTCCACTCGTAGTCTCCTACTTTTTCAAGTCTAACTCTAGCCAAGAAACTTACACCTCTATGTTTCTCTACATATTAAATACTCTTAAAATTTCTCTCCATGCAACTATAAACTCTTTAACTCCCCTAGAAAATCTCTATTTTAGGTTAGAGAATTTTGACTGTAAAAACAAAAACTCAGGTAGAGAGTTCATGTCTACTAGGACCTGAACACCCGTTCTCATATTTTTAACTAATACTTTATTCTGCTTATACTCGCTACTACCAACAATTATAGTGAAATCACAGTCGACTTTATTAGTATATTCAAGACCCTTTGAAAGAGACCTAGTCCTATACACAAAGCTCTTAAATGATGGAGGAATTAATTTTAAAATACGATATCCTACAGATATCGGTACATCTTTAAGCACTATTACTCCTATACACTCAACTCTCTGCGGCTTGAAAGAGTTAGAAAGTACGAGGGCTATTCTATCAAGTCCAAGTGCTAGTCCAGTGGAGTATTCAAAAGGTCCATTATACACTGTTGATAATCCATCATATCTGCCACCTCCACCAATACTAACCTCGAGATCTCCACTAGCAGTCTTATACTCAAATATTAGTCCGGTGTAGTATGCCAACCCTCTTACTAGCCTAGAACTAAATACTACTTGATATCCTAATTCTCTAAGAGCATTAATAAAATCTCTTGTTCTATAGTGTTCTTGGAGTGTTCTCTCGTAGAGTTCTCCAAGAGCTTTTTTTAAGTCGTATAAGTAGTTTTCAATAGTATCTAAGCTTTCTATAGAGAGTATTTTCGAAACTACTTCAGCCGCTTCAACACCCCCCTTTAATTTTACTTCTTCAATAGCACTCTCTATTCTCTCCTTATCTATTAGGTGTAATATGTGATCTTGAGAGCTTTCATCTACGCCGTAGCTTCTTAAAATACTCCTATATATTGACACGTTTCCAACTATATATACGTGTTTTACTCCAATATTGTCTAAAAATTCGCTAGCAGTTATAGCAACACTCAGATCAGCGTTAACATCTGGATCTCCAAGTACTTCTAATCCTCCTTGCCAGAATTCCCTATATCTTGCATGCTGTGGCTCTTCATATCTAAAACACTGGGCAATATAGTATAGTCTAATTGGTTTTGGTAATGCTCGTAGGGTTCTCAAATAAACTCTTACGACACTAGCAGTTACTTCTGGTCTTAGAGCTAGTACACGTCCTGCTTTATCTTCAAAAACATACATTGAATTCCTTATTTCCTCACCGCTCTTAGCTTCAAATAATTTAAAATACTCTACTGTTGGGGTTATAATTGGTGAAAAACCTCTACTCTTAGCAGTTCTTTTAAACTCCGAAAATAAATACTCATAAAGTTCAGCTTCTACTCCAATAATATCACGCATACCTCGTGGAGGCAAATATTCACTAGTCACCTATGTCACCCTGAGATCTGCTTGTACTACTTCATAATACGTTAACTCGCCCTGTAAACTTACGATCGCCAGTGTTGCGAGTAGATTATTTCTACGCGCCTCCTCAACAAATTGCGCAATTGTCTCAATACCTACAGGGCTCTTCTCCTCTAAAATGAGAACTAACCTTAACCGGCCACTCTTATCTTTAACGAGGAATTTTAAAGGTTCAAGCACTCTAACCCTTCTCCCTCGATCACGTAGATCTTTAAAAACCGTGAGCATAGGCCAGAAAAAACTCTTAAAACACTCGCCGTGAGCGTGAACGAGATCATTTAGCCTTTCAAACCTGTTATTACTAGTAACTACAAGCGCGCGCTCTGTTAAGAGTAAATAGGCTATTTCAACGAGGTCTAAAACCAGTCTGTTATCCTCATATTTACCAAACCATCTCTCAGCAAGATCTCTTGAGAAATCTCCCTCAACATAACCCTTACAACTATTACTGTCAAATATAATAGTGAAACTCCTCGGTAAACTCTTCATATATTACACCTATTTAAGACTGAGAGCTAACTCCACGCTCAATAAACCTAACTATTACCCTCTCCCGTGGCAACACATTTAAAATCTTATAGACAAGAGTGTCTTCTCCACCTAATACATCGATTAAGAGCTCTTTACGTAATTTATATAGAGTTAAAGCTACTTCTCCGCACTTATACAAAGATATCGAATTACCATTAACACCTCCACCTGTGCATGCTAAGACACACTCACCTAGAATACTAGTTATTTTCTGAAAGAGCTCACCACTCTGATCTACAATGTCTATTAATACGTGTTGAACCACTTCTAATTCACCATTTCTACTACAATACAAAGAGCTCTTCTAAAACTTCTCTAAGAGAACCACTTTTCACTATTTGTACTTTTACACCCATGGCTTCGATAACATCTCTCACATATTCTGGTATAGAAGTTGTTATGAAAACCCAGAAGTCATAACCATGTTCTTCAAAGAGGTCTTCAAGGACCTCAATATTGTTCGGCTTCTTTAGCGAGAGTTTTACAGCTCTACTATCCATATCATATACTATGAGTTCTTCTGCCTCCTCGTAACTTGTAACAATACTACCTTTACATGTTAATACAGCAATACTCAAATTAAACAACCTCGCAGAAAATTATACTAAGGGGTTTTTATAAGTTCTCTTGGTGCAGAGGTGTAAATGTATGTTATTAATAGAGGTTAATACCACTAGAATAAAAGAGCTGGTTAACCTCTTAAAACCATATAAAAACACTCTGAAAACGCTTTATAAGAGAGATCCCCAGTACACAGCTATAGGGGAACTCTTACAGACTAGAACGTGTAGTGAAACAGTTATTTTAGTGATCACTAATGCAATAGTATCATATCAACTCATTACTTCGGGTGAATTATACTGGTTCAACTTTTCAAAATACTTCAAAGAGAATACAAGTAATAAATACCTAGATCTATTTAAGACCTTCTTATCTACATACTCACCTAGACTTTTAGCACAGAAACTCAATAGAGTCAGAAAGATTTTAGAATCTGAACTTGTATTAGAGCTTCGCAAAGACCCGCTTAAATACTGCAATAAAATAGCTAAACTAGTAGAGAAAATAGCTAATACACTTAAGGTCTCACCATTTTCAAAAACAATTCTCTTTGCAGCTAAAATGTACGGCTATGTGTGCGACCTCTGCAGTACTGAGCCCAACTATTGGGGTTTAAGTATTCCTCTTGATTATCGAAATGCCTTGTTAGCTATGATGAGTTGTATTATTAGTATTAGTGAACCCTGTAAAGACACATATATGTGTTCGAGAATACTTGTAACTCGAAAATACTTTAGAATAGTGCAAAATGCTTGGAGCGAAGTATGCAGAGAACTAGGAATAACATGTGCCCACTTAGATACATTTACATGGCTACTCACAGGTATTATTATTAAGACACAATGTAATTTGGAAAAAGCACATTCTCAGCTGAAAAACACCCTAGGTATAGATTTACCACGGGTTTTACTAGAGGAATTCACTAAATGCGGGTGTTTATAAATGTGCCTTGATAAGATACAGTTATTAGTAAACATAGCGCAAACCCTATATGGTAATTCTTTTG
The DNA here is from genome assembly GCA_020833225.1 of Desulfurococcaceae archaeon. GTDB lineage: Archaea > Thermoproteota > Thermoprotei_A > Sulfolobales > Desulfurococcaceae > UBA285. The sequence goes on along the minus strand of JAJHQS010000006.1, from coordinate 12,188 downwards.
ATCATGGAATATTACACGTAAAAAGAGTACTCAACTGGGCTAAGAGGATTGTAAAGTACGAGAAATTAAACTTAAATGAAGATATATTGGTTCTCACAGTGTATTTACACGACGTAGGTCGCTTTATTGGCGAGCCACATGCCTATTACTCAGCTCTTATAGCTGAGAATTTACTCAGAGAGCTCGAATGCTCCGATTATGTGTTATCAGAAATTCTAGAGGCAATAAGTACTCACAGCTATAGCTATGCGAAGGCGCGAAATACGCTTCCTCAGAGTGTTCTCGGAAAGGTCCTCAGCGACGCTGATAAGCTAGATGCTCTTGGAGTAGTAGGTTTTCTAAGAGTCTTTATATATGGTGAGAGAACAAATAGAGATATTGACTACTCAATTAGGCACTTTTACGAGAAAATATTTAGTTTAAAATGTAAAATGTACTTTGAATACTCTAAAAAAGTTGCTGAGAAGCTTACAGAGAGAACTAAGAAGCTCTTAAATACCCTAAGAAAAGAGCTAAAGTAAAAATTTTCATTCTTCAAGGTGAAAGGAAGGTCAAATATATCTTAGACTATTCATCTATACTTGAGTGGATGACTAAAATGAGCTTAAATATAGCTAAAACACTAATACACGGTGCCGTGGTGGGGCTTAATGCCTATATAAAACCCGGAGGCATTCACAGGTATTCTCCTGGAACGCTATTTGACGAAGTGCTCTGCAACTTAATCTTTATTACTGGCAACGTAGCAGACGCTATAGAATTAGGTGATAAAGTGCGGAGAGGTGAACTCGCTGCTAGCAGTATTGGGTACAAGAAGCTTTTAGTAGATCCCTTAAAGGAAGTATTTAGAACTTGCAATATTGTTCACCCACAGTTCATAGTACCCCTAATAATTGGAGGCGTAGCTTTAGGTATTAGTGGTGTAGAGAGTATTCTTGAAGAAAGTTCAAAGTTTAAGAGAGCTCTTGAATTGATAATGTTGAATGGTGCGTGGAGTGATATTAAGAACTTTATTGACGCGTTGAGAACAATTGGTAGACATGACATGTATGATCATCTTAAAGAGTCAAGCTATGTGGATATAGCTATCTTAAAGACCTCTGTAAATTTAAACGAAATATGTAAAGCTCTTGGTTCTCGTTGGAAGGGTTTTTTAATTATTGAAATACATGAGGGTATGTTATTCACATACTTGAAGAGGCTACAAGAGATCTATAAAAGCGAAAGAAGTCTTTATCATAGCATAATTAAACTCTATATGGAGCTCATTAAGCCATATATTCCTTCAACACTAATAGAGAGGGTTAAGAATGCCGAGCTTTGTGGTTATATGAAAACTCAAGAGTGTGCGAAGATTATGTACGAGCTTGAATTATTATTTAGAAAAAGCAAATTGGTCTTTAATGATATTAGTGAAGTTGTAATATTAATAGCGGCATTCGGATCTTTTGAGGGTTTAAAGTGAAAGAGACCTAAGTATTTATTAGTACAAGTTTACGCCTAGCTGGAAGTGACACATTGTAAACTAGTACATTGTGAATATTCATAACTTCAATAACTCCTCTATGTGCATGTCCGTGAATTATAATGTCTACTAAACCCTCCTCCATAATGTGTTCAAAGCGTGAACAAGCTAAATAGGGATATATACTAGGGTCTTCTCCACTCAAATTTTTATATGTGACACCGTAGTGCGAGACAAGTATTATCTTATTACACCCAGAAACTCTGAGTTCCCGTGCGATTTTCCCAATTTTACCTGGTAATTCCTTGTAGCGCTTTTCGAGTAAAGGCATTTTACGCTGCTGCCAACTAGTTAATTTATCTAGTGCACCTCTTGTACCAATAATACAAAGCTCTTCTCCACTAAGTTCTATCTTTAAGTAATTATCGTTTAACCAAGTGATCTCTTTGTAAACAGACATGTAAAGCTCCTCGTAGCCTAGAAACTCCTCGTTACCAAAAATACTAATTATCTTGGATTCAGGTAGCTTCTGCTTAACAGCATTAATGATGGGTCTTAGCGCGACAATATTGTTTCTCTTAACCATATCTCCTGCAAATACTACTAGTTGAGGAGTAGTGGAGACATTATTTAGAGATTCGAGAAATAGTTGGAGGTTTTCTGGACTATGTACATCAGACGTAGCTAGAATTAACACTTCTACTTCACCTTTACTTTTAAACCCCTCTAATTATAAACTAAGTAGTCAAGGTGCTTAAAATGACTGGAGGATTGCTCCGAGGAGTAAATAAATCTGGTCACCGAGGCTGGACTACTGAGAAGTGTATACTCTGCGCGACTACACTCGATTTTCTACAGGGGTATGATCTCAAAAACATATATTACTGTCCAAGATGTTTAGAGAGTCGTGTAAAAGCATATTTTTGTGCTGCTGATGCTAGAAAAGTGCACTACAAATGCCCCTTCTGTGGAAGCGAGCTTAAACCCTATTACTAAGAAATCTCTATTTTAATAGCACCACTTGGACATAGAGGTATGCATCCATAACACTCAATACATCTTGAGCTGTCAGCAACAATTTTATTCTTCACGAGACTAAACACGTAAGTAGGACAATACATAACACACTTCTTACATAGTGTACATTTATTCAAATCTACTTTAATACGTATGTTATTCGTAGTTAATGTCATTGGTAATACCTATATCTATTTTATACTACCTTGTATTATTTATTATTCAGCGAGTACAATGAACAAGTGGAAGTATAGAGTGGTGTGTTATGTTATTAAGAGCAGATCTACACATACATTCGACTTTTAGTGATGGTCGGGCCTCTCCTTCGGAGATTTTATATATTGCGGGTGAGAAGGGTCTAGATGTGATCTCCATCACCGATCATGACACTTTCGCGGGGAGTCTTATTGCTCACAGATATCAGAGTAAAATAGGAGGCTTGCCACTAGTTATTATAGGTGTAGAGGTTAGGTGTGTAGAAGGAGATGTTCTCGTGTACTGTGAAAAAGAGATAGATTTTCCTAGAAGAATAGATCTACTACTTGAGAAGGCTCATGTAGAGAGCTGCCTAGTTGTGCCTGCACACCCCTATGACATTGTTCGACTAGGTATCGGCGACTTAATATTTAACTACAAGGAGTGGGATGCTATTGAAGTATGGAACGCGTCATCTACTAAAGGCGCCAATTTAAAAGCCATTAAGGCAGCTCAATTACTGGGAAAACCAGGCTTAGCTAATAGTGATGCACACATACCTGAAGAAATAGGTACATCTTATACTTACATAGAGGTAGATGAGTTATCTCAAGGTTCAATTATGGAGGCAATTAGAAAAGGTAAAGTTAAACCTGTCTATCGTTCACGCCCTTTTAACAGTGTCATTAAGAGAGCATTGTGGAGTGTTAAACACCTAGTTAGAGGATTCATGAAGAAGACTTAATGTAAACGCCCTCTTCTAGTTTTATAGCATCTAGTGGGGGCTCTTTCTCATAGAACACTAAGTGCTCTAAGTGATGTAGGTCTATAAGCTCTTCTGCTACAGGCTTTAATTTTAAAGGTAAATATATTGTTTCCTTAAGCGGCATGTTTAGCTTAATACCTCTAGCTTTCTTGAACTTCCAGATCACATGGTTTACGCGCTGTACATCTATAGCTAGGTCTGGCGATATCTTCAAGTACTGTTCTTCAGGTTCTGGATATTTCTCACTATGAACACTACGCCCATATAGTTCTCTGTAGATGGCATCTGTAATAAAGGGCATTATAGGAGATAATACAATGAGCACCCGTCTTAGTGTATAATGTAGCGTATACCAAGCTCCTCTTTGTTCTAGTTCACTATATTTACCGCTAAGATTATATGCCCTGTTCTTTACTAATTCTAAGTAATGTGAAGCAAAATAGTTCCATGTGAACTGGTAGATCTCATTAATAGGTACGTAGACATCAAGTTCTTTATATGCATTATCTACAGTAATTATTAGCCTATTAACTAATGCTAAAGTAGCATTATCTATAGGTCTTAGTGTATATTTTTCAGGCTCAGGGAAATTAGATATAAATCTAGCGATGTTCCATAATTTAGTCGCAAAGAGCAATCCAGTTTTAATAGTAGCTTCACTAAACCTATAGTCATATCCTAATTTAGCACTAATAGCGGCCCAGTAGCGGAATGCATCTGCGCCATATTTTTCAATATAGGGTTCTGGGTCGATAATATTGCCTTTTGACTTATGCATCGCCTCCCCTTTCTCGTCGAGACCCATGCCTGTGATTCTAACCCATTTAAATGCTGGTTTACCGGTCAATTGGTATACTCGTAGAAGTGTATAATAGAGCCATGTTCTAATAATATCTAGTCCCTGAGGTCTAATCGTTAATTGAAAAGCCTTCTCAAAGAGTTCTTTATCTCTCATATAGCCTGTTACGTAGAGAACACTTATACTACTATCAAACCATGTGTCAAATACCTTGGTTTCTCCCACTAGACTTGATCTTGGGGCACCACAACGAGGGCATTTCTCCCAGGGCGGCGGATCTATCCATGGCCTATAGTACTTACCAGGTTCAGGTACAAGTATTTCGCCGCATTCTTTACAATACCATACCGGCACTTCTGTAGCATAGTATCTATCTCTGCTAATAGGCCAATCTGAAGTTACACTCATGATCCAATCTAATAGTTTTACCTTATGCATAGATGGCTTAAATTCCACTTGATCGATGAGTCTTAAAAGCTCATCTTTATATTCAAGTTGCTTTAAAAACCACTCAGTAGCGTGAATGATTTGAATCGGCGTCTTACATCTCCAGCAAACTGGAACTTCATGTATTATTTTTTCTTTTTTAACTAAGAGGCCTTTTTCCTCTAATATTTTAACCGCTTTCTTTCTAGCTTCTTCTACAGTTAATCCTGCTAATACGCCTGCTTCCTCTTTTAATTTACCATCTTTATCAATTAGAATTAAGGGTGTTAATGCAAGATCTCTAAACATCCTCACATCCTCGCGATCACCATAACTACATACCATCACTAAGCCGCTGCCAAACTCCGGGTTTACTGATTCGTGTGTTAAAATCGGCATTTTATGCCCATATAGTGGATTAACAGCATGTAGTCCTCGAAGCGACTGATATCTAGAGTCTCTAGGATTAAACACAAGAGCCATACAGGAACGTAGAAGCTCTGGTCTCGTAGTAGCAACTATGACTTTATCTCCAGTCTCTTCTACTGTGAAAAGAATATGGTAGAGAAAATCTTCTTTCACCTCATACTCTAACTCAGCATCTGCAAGTGTTGTCTTACAGCGAGGACACCAGTTCACTGGTCTCTCAGCTTTATAGATCAATCCTCTCCTATATAGCTCTATAAAGGTTGCCTGAGTTATTCTTCTATATTCTTCGCTATCAGTTCCATTCTTCCAGTACTGAAAAGAACACCCAGCTCTCTTCCATATTTTTACCAGTTCGTTCTCTATCTCGTCGAGGAATTTTCTACATAAATTGAGAAAGTACAGTCTCCCCTCAGGTGACTTAGCTATTTCATGTGGGTTGATCTTATAGACCTTCTCTACTTGAACTTCTACTGGAAGACCATTTCTATCAGCGTAGAATGGTACAAGCACCTTATAGCCTTTTAGCCTAAAATACCTGGCAATCATGTCTATTTGAGTATAGTGTGCAACAGCACCTACATGCCAGCGTCCACTAGTATATGGTGGCGGGGTATCTATTGCTACAATTTTACTATCCTGTGGGGTATATGTAAACACATAAATTCCTTCTTCCTCCCATTTACTAATGAGTTCAAGTTCTCTACTAGGCTCCCAGCGAGTAACTATTAGTCTAGGTTGAAATTGTTGTGGCATCATAAATCCCTCTCTGTTGTCAATAGATTATTACAGTTATTTTAAATTAACTATGCATCTAATTTTACAGTGTATTTACAATCTCCCATGACTTCTTATAGATATACTCTATCTCCTCTCTACTAGGCTTATGATTTAATATCCATTTCACACTTATAACTTCAACTGGGTTTTCACGTACTTTAATAGCTACTACTAAAATGTTGATCACGCCTAGCAAGGTTCTTGATGCATCTTTGACCTCTTTAAGTAGTAAGCAGATGTTATCAATACAGGTCTCCTTAGGACTTTCAAAACTAGCTTTCTTCACATATACATCTACAGACACGATAAAATTGTCCTTTTCACTTAAAACTAAGACTCTATAAAATTCGTCAAAATAAATCTCCTCATAGTAGTGTGCATCAGAGCTCGCGATCATATCATATATCCCAATTGCAAGTTAAAAACATGATAATTTTAATTTTTAAGACACAGGCTCATAAACTATTCCAAGTTCCTCAGCTATCCTATAGGCTTCTAGTATTTCGTTTCGTGTAGGTCTCCTTGCAATATCAGAGTACATTTTTGGATACTTTGCAACTAAGTGCTCAGGGCGATATTGATCCATTATGTTTACCAATGCACGTGGTGTGTTTCTAGCTATCCATTCAAGTATTGGGCGGGTACAACACTCTAAATGATTAGGCATAACGAGGTGTCTAATTATTATATCCCCTGCGTCATGGGCTCGTTTAATGTTTCTCGTTGCGACTTCCCAGTAATTTCTCACTTTACTCAATCTCCAGGCACAGTTATTATTACCGTACTTTAAATCTGGTAACCATATATCAATAATGTCTTCGAGAAGTATCATTGACTCAAGAGACATGTACATGTTACTATTCCATAATTGAGGCACGTTAACATCTAAATACTTAAAACTCTCTAAGATAAATGGCAAGTGTGGTGTTGGCTCTCCCCCTACATGGTTTATATTTCTAGCACCACGCCTTCTAAGATGTACCTGGATATTTGCAAGCTCTTTAGGGCTCAATTTCTCGCCTTCACGAGCCCTCACCTGACTAATATCGTAGTTCTGGCAAAAGACGCACTTAAAATTACAACCACCATAAAATATAGTACCGCTGGGAACTAGTGGAGCTTCTTCTCCCATGTGGTGAAAGAAGCTATGAACTATAATATCTCTATCTACAAGACACACTCCAGGCTTACCTTTAAGTCTTAAAGCTCCGCAAGCTCTTTCACATAGTCTACAAGGAGTTATCAGCTTATAAGCTATAGCTATTTTTACATCTAAGTAGCTGTATTTAGGATCTTCGAGCTTCTCAATACTTAGTTCACCTCTCTTCACAGATCTCAAGTACTCTGTAAATCTCTGAGATGCTTTTTCATGTAGTCTCCATAAATCTTTGAGTTCTAATTCTTGTAAGTACGGGTTAATTTCAACGGGAGTCTTTTTTGCAATGAGGAATTTCGCGGGTTTCTCGTTTCTCATAACACTATAATACCATGAAAGTCTTTCTCTAACTACAGGATTAGACCACACGCTTAAGGCATCAGGTCTCACGTTTAATAGCGTAATAAACCACTCCATACATATTCACGAGTATACAAGTTCTAAAAATCAAGGGTTCTTTTAGGGGCTATTATTGATTTAAATTAGTAGTTAAGAAGATCGAGCATTTCTGTTAAGTTATTTATAACATATTTAGCGTAATTACAGACCTCTCCACAAGGTTTAATAGCTATAGACATTGGCACTATTTTAAACACCTCTATGTCCCACCAGCTATCTCCTATATAAACAACATCCTCTAAGTTAAAGTTTAAACTGTGTATAAGCCTTTTAACTATGTTGGGTTTTTCGCGTAATGGAACACGAGGAATCCCCCCTGGTACTAGTTCATCGTTAACAAACAATAACTCGTTAAATAAGCAAAGTTCTATGCCAAGCTCATTACACACTCTGCGCACAAGTAAATCTACACCACTACTAACTACAGCCGGAATATGTTTATTTTTCTTTAGCTCTTTAATAACGGTACGCGCCTCCCTCCTGATCTCCACATTCATGAAAGCCTTTTCTACCTCACTCTTCGTTATTGGAGCGCCACGACTATGTATCATTAAAGCTACGTCTATAATCATCCAGTCTAGATAGGAGATTAACCCCCTCTTATAGAGCTCGGCAAAATACTCGTTATCTTTGCTTCCAAAGTACTCGTGTAAGACACTCCAACTACTCTTAGCATTTGTTAATACGCCATCGCAATCAAATATAACGAGTTTTCTCGACAAATCTCTCAATCACCTCTAAAAGGTCTTTCCACGCCGGTTTCTCTATTATTCTTCTAACTAATACTTCTACGATAACTCTCCCTCTAAATACTTTGATTTTTAACTCTGTGTTCTCATCAATTACGAGTCTAATAGTTCTCTTTAACATTTTTACTTGCTTAGTGTTAATTTTCTTTTTAAGTCTTTCTGCTAATTCATCAATACTTCTAAGTAACTCGTCTTCCTTATTACTACCTTTAGTAAGACTCTCTTTCACCTGATAAAGAGCTCTCTCTATAGTTGACCGCAAATATTCAATATCGCTATAGGCCTTTTTAGCTCTCTCAAGTACTTCTACCAAGACATCTATACAATTAGTTGAACGTAAGAAATCTACTAGATCAGCAAATTCACGCGATTCTAAGTAGAGTTTTAAATTGCGTATATCCCCATCATATATACTAAATTTATACTTAACCTCAGCTAGAAAAATTAGCTTTCTCACTTCACTAGCTACTTTTATAGGCATTCCACGCTCTACATACTCGTTTAATATAGGATTTACTATACTCCTCAAGAAGTCTTGATACAATTTAATCCCCTCTCATTTATAAACCCCCTAAAGCTATATTATAGCTCAGTACTATAGGATTGTTGAAGAGTGTTAGTGTGTTGAGAAATAAGAGACGGGAAGAACCATATATTAGTGATGTGTATAAGTATAGCATATATCCACGGGTTAACTATAAGAACTCAGATGAAGAGATTAAGGTAGGTCAGCAATTAATAGTAGATATCTATGATGTTGATAATAAAGGCCGCGGCATAGTTTTCTACAAAGGTAGAAAAATCATTATACCAAATGCTATGCTAGGGGCAAAAGTAAAGATAAAAATTGTGAGAATCGAAAAAGACTTTGCAGTGGCTAATGTTCTCGATGTTCTAAGAGAAACTGATAATGCATATTAAAAGTTCATTAATAATCATCTACATTTTATAGCCTATTTTCCTTAGAAATTCTCTTCTCTCTTTTTTATCCTCATCGGACTCTACGCCGAGTGGCGTATATCCATCAACAACTCCGATAACGGCTCTTCCCTGATCTGTTTCAGCTACAATTACTTCAACAGGGTTAGCTGTGGCCACATATAGTGATACTATCTCTTGAACATTCTTTAGCTGATTTAATATATTTATAGGATAAGCGTTCCTAATAAATAATACAAATATGTGGCCTGCACCGATATTTAAAGCAGTTTCTACAGCTGCTTTAACTAGTTCATCATCATTACCCTCATATCTTATAAGTCTCTTACCACTAGCTTCATTAAATGCTAATCCAAACTTTATTCCCAAAACACTGGTTACAAGGGCTTCATATATGTCTTCAACTGTCTTTATAAAATGACTCCTACCAATAATGACATTTGCTCCTTGCGGAATTTTAACCGGGACTACGTGAAGCTTTATATTCACGAAAATCCCCTATAGTAAGATTAATAGTAAAGCTTAACTAAAAAATTTCTGGAGAAGTTGTATGCAAGTGGCTTCAAGAATAGAACTATTAGAACAAGTATTTGAAAGCAATAGTCATGTTCGCATAGGGGCTTTAAGAATAGATAAAGAACTATGGAATATATGCGAAGTAAATGCGACTAGAATCACTATAGATGAACTTGTTGAAATAGCGGCTGAGAATATTATTAAACATCGCACTAGTGGAAAAATCCTTTTAGTTACTGCTGAAATACCAGGACTTAGAGTGATTCTTGGAGAGAACGCTTTAAAAAACGTTTCAACTATTATTTCACCTAAACCTTCGTACTTAAGAAGGCTATTATTTGTAAAGTGTAAAGGCAGCGAGAAATGTATAGTTGTCTACGAGTTTAAACCAAGATCGCAAGTTTTAGTTTACGAGGGGGCTATAGAGTTACTAAAGAACATTGATTACGACTTCATTATATTGGAGTGCGAAGACTATAAGAGAGTAATATTACGCCACGAATTAACACTACCTGTTATTAAGAATAATGTAAAAACAGGGAGGAGAAAAAGAAAGAAACAGAGAACTAAGACTAGGAAAAGTGAGAAGAGGGAGTAAGAATGCCTATTCACATAAAAGCCCGTGAAGAGGATATAGCACCTAATATTATAGCCACAGGAGACCCTGCAAGAACAGAACTACTTGCCACTCTTCTAAGTGATGTTAAAGTTGTAAATACACATAGAGGTTTCGTAGTTATTACTGGATACTATAAGAATACGCGAGTAACACTGGCTACTCATGGAATAGGGGCCCCTAGTGCAGCAATTGTTTTTGAAGAGTTACATCAACTCGGTGCTAAGAGAATAGTTAGGCTTGGAACTACTGGTGGTATTAGAAAAGACATTAGAATAAGAGACATAATAGTTGCTACTGCGGCTGCTTACCCTCAGGGAGGTTGTGCACTGGGACAATATATGCCTGGAGTATGTGGCGCCACTGGACCCGACCCTAAATTAACATTTCACATTATGAATACATTAGAGAAATATGGTATTTCTTATAAGTATGGACCGGTATTTTCAAGTGACAGCTTCTATGCAGAGTCTCCTCAATTCGTGGAAATTATGAATAAATATGGTATAATTTCAGTGGAAATGGAAGCGGCAGTACTTTTTGCACTAGGCTGGATGAGGGGTTTCGCGTCAGCATGTGTTCTTGTAGTTAGCGATGTTCTCCACGGAGAGGAAGCCGTGAAAGAGTTTTTAACAACAAAGGAACTCGCTGATGTATTTTTAAAGGTAGGTAAGATTATATTGGATGTGTATGATAAATACTACAGGGCTGACTAAAATTGTGTTACCAACTATAAGGATACATGATACTCTAAGTAAAGAGGAGATTGAACTTAAACCTGTAGAGCCAAATACCATTAAAATGTATGTGTGTGGTCCTACAGTCTACGATTATACTCACATAGGTCATGGAAGACCATATGTTGTATACGATGCTCTTAAGCGATATCTAGTACTTAGAGGCTATACCGTTATACACGTAATGAATATTACAGATATAGATGATAAGATAATAAAGAGATCATTTGAAGAGAAACGAGATTGGAGAGAAATAGTTGAAGAATACACTAAAGACTACTTAGAGGCACTTAAGGCATTAAAAGTTAGTGTAGATCATCACCCCCGTGTTACAGAACATATAAAGGAGATTATAGAGTTTATATCTGTGTTGATAGATAAAGGCTATGCATATATAGCACCCAGTGGAAGCGTTTATTTTGAAGTAGATAAATATGAAGATTACGGTAAGCTTTCAGGTAGGCTTGAAAAAACCTTATGGAGTCAAGAACAAGAGTTTCTCAGTGAGAAGAAAAAACCCTATGACTTTGCTCTCTGGAAAGCCAGTAAACCTGGAGAACCATACTGGGAGAGTCCATGGGGTAAAGGAAGACCAGGATGGCACATAGAGTGCAGCGTAATGAGCTCTAGGTATCTTGGTGAGAGATTTGATATTCACGGGGGAGGAACAGATCTTATATTTCCACATCACGAGAATGAGAGAGCACAGAGCGAAGCTTTCTTCGGTGTAAAACCCTGGGTTTCAGTGTGGATGCACGTCGGCTTAGTAATGGTGGGGGCTGATAAAATGAGTAAGAGCTTAGGTAATATTATACCATTAAGAGACGCATTAAAGAAGTGGAGACCAGAAGTACTTAGGTTATGGTATCTCCACGTACATTATAGGAAACCACTTTACTTCTCAGAGGATAGTATTGAGAGCGCTAAAAGACTTTATGAAAGAATAGAGTCCGCTTATAGGCTTATAGAAAGGCTTTACAAAGAGGCTAAAGAGCTCCACTACTTAAACGACAGAGATCTTAGTATTCTTAAACAACTAATAGATCTAAACTCAAAGTTCCATAGGGCTCTTAGCAGCGACTTCAATACTCCAGAAGCACTTGCAGTAATAAGTGAGCTTATATCTTTAATTTACAAGGAAATGCAATATAATCCTAAATATATGTTAATTTCACTTTCACTAAAATTATTTAGATTATTTA
>JAJHQS010000076.1 GCA_020833225.1 Desulfurococcaceae archaeon | reverse complement strand
GGTGGTGAACGCTCTAAGATACTCAACTTCTTAGAGTTAGTGGTGTTTTATAGTGGATGAGAATAGACATTATATTGTTAAATTAGACTATGAGAAGTGTGTTCATTGTGGTTTTTGCACAACTGTTAATACTTGTCACTCTCTAAATATGTGTATTGGTTGCTTATCATGTTATTGGGCTTGCCCATATGAAGCTAGAATTCTAGTTAAGAGTATACTTGACATAGATAACTCTGTGACAATATACGTTGATGATAAGCCGTTTAAAGTACCACGTAACATCACTGTTGCTAAAGCTCTCGAGTACATCGGCTTTAAATTTAATTCTCCAGGGTTTAAGAGACCTAGTCTCGCGTGTAAAACTGGTGGTTGCTGGGCTTGTACACTACTAATTAATGGTGAATTAGAACGCGCCTGTATAACACCTGTTAAGGAAAATATGAGAATTAAACTTAATATCGAGGAATATAAGCCCTTAAGAATAGTTCACGGGCCAGAACCACACATAGTTGGAGGCAAGGGAACACCGTGGTGGGAAGTTAACTATATAGACTATGTTGAAGCCGCCATATGGGTTGCTGGTTGTAATCTTAGATGTCCTCAATGTCAAAATTACCATGTAACATATGATAACGTATCAACACCAATGACACCTGATGAGGCTGCTAAGCTTGTAGTCTATTGTCACAGGAAACATCATACTAGGGGTATTGCTATTAGTGGTGGTGAACCTACAATTAACCGTGAGTGGCTTATAGAGTTCTTTAAAAACGTCACTAAGAGAGTAGATGTAAAAGTGAGAAGACATCTCGATAGTAATGGAACTATTTTAACACCAGATTACATCGATGAGCTTGTAGAGTCTGGTTGTAATAATATTGGCGTTGAACCTAAATGCACGCGTATAGAAACATATATGAAAATTACAGGTATAAGTGACCGAGAACTCGCAGAGAAATATTTAGAGACAGCTTGGGAAGCTGCTAAATACATCTATACTAATTATAGAGATAAAGTCTACTTGGGGATAGGCCTCGTATTCAATAGAGAACTAGTCTCACTCGAAGAAATAGCTGAGGCCGGAGACAAGATCGCTTCAATAGATCCCGAAATACAAGTTACAGTATTAGATTACTTCCCGACTTTTAGAAGGAGGTGGTTAAAAAGACCATTAGTTAACGAGATGCTTGAAGTTAAACGTATCTTAGAGGAAAGAGGCCTAAAGACAGTTATTGTACAAACTGAACGCGGACATATTGGCCCGGGGAATAGAAGTTTAAGATACTTCTACTAGTCTATAACACTAACAAAAGGAAATCACACAGCTAGAGTCAAGAACACTACAAAAACTATCGCTAGAACAATATACGCAGGTATTTTTAATACTAAGAACAAATCAATCAATATCAAAGTCACCAATAGCAATACTAATCAGCCAATACAACAAATCGTATTGAAGTAAAGTTAAATAAAGTATGCTTTAAACGCGTCACTTTTAATGCGCGTAAAAGAAGCCTCTACATTTAGTGTCATAAGTATCTTTCTACTAAGATCAGAGTTTTAAAACATATATTTTTGCTGGTAGCCCACCATGCATAACTTTTCTCACGTGTAGTGTTGTTATGCCTATTTTTGCTACTACTTCTTCAAGTTGTTTTGTCGACGCGGTAATTAATACTACTCTTACTCCACTATATACTTCTCTGAGAGTTCTAAGTATTGTCTCATAAAATAAGCTTATTTTCTTTAAATTGTGTGATCTCATGCCATAAGGCGGGTTTGTAACTATAAGTTCTGCTCTTATATCTCTATATGTTTCAACCCTAGTTGAATCTCTATTAAACACTTTAACAGTATCTGCTACAAGAGCGTTTTTAATGTTTACTAATGCTCCTTCGAAGTGTTTTGGACTAATCTCAACGCAGGTGATATCGTAGTTGTTTTTATTAATAGACTCTAATAGCCTTACTCTCACAGCACTCTCAATTTCAGGATCATATAATGGTAACTTAGTGAAGTAATAGTCTTTTCTAAAAAGCACTATTGGGTATTTCCTAGCCATATGAGCTGCTTCAATAGGTATTGTAGCACCACCACATAGAGGATCTAAGAGGGGTTGATTACGATACTCACCTAGCTTTAACATTGCTGCTGCAAGTGTGGTCTTTAAAGCTGCTGGGTGATTATAAATCCTATACCTCCTCTTATGTAGTGATTCACCCGTAGTATTCACACCTATTAAGACCTCATTAAATCTTACAAAAACATTGATCTCTACATCTGGCTTATCTAAGTTAACTCTTAATTTAACACCATGAGCCTCCATGTATGAGTCTATTACAGCTCGACCTACAACTCTTGCAATATCAATACTCGTGAAGCCGTGTTCACCTATACGCTCACATCTCACAGCGAAAGATTTCTCAGGCGTAATTATATCAGTATAGTCAATGTTTTTTGCAACTCTATATATGTCCTCGAGAGAATTAAAATTCTCGCGAGCAAGTAATAAGTAGAGTCTATTAATAGTCCTCGCAGAGTAGTTTACAATATACATAGCTTTTATTGGAGCTCTGAAAAACACCTTACCAACATCAATATTAACTTGTAAGCCCACATCCTCCTCTAACTCCTTAGCAGCAACATCTTCTACTCCGAGAGGAGTGGTTACAAACCAATCCACTAGAAAACCCTCTAGTATTATACTTCGTATATGTCCATTTAAATTGAAACTACTTAGTAATAGATGTAAAAGCTATAGATGACTAGTTTTATGACTTAACTACTTCTCCTCTATCTTCTCCTCTCTGCTCTCTTCTTTAATCTCTTCCTCACTTTCAACTGTTATTAATCCAACTACGCGGTCATGTATGTCTGTGGCCAGTATATCTAATAGAGCTATTA
>JAJHQS010000075.1 GCA_020833225.1 Desulfurococcaceae archaeon | reverse complement strand
CTCAACATACACCATAACCCCGAGAAGTATACAGCTATATACAAAACACTTCAAACCTGTTTCTCTAGCTTCCTCCTCCTAATAGTAATTTTCAAAACATAACACACTCTACAATACACTTTATACTTCACGTATAAACACTCTAGAAATTGGAGATGATATGAATAAATTTTTAACATCTATAGTTACAACTATAATTTTACTATCTTATATCACGGGTTTAATGAGTATTATAAATACTACAGATACATCTATTCCGATTTCTACTTGTATGAACATAGATTCACCGGGCTATTACTATCTCACAATAGATCTCTCGGGTGTTCAAGGTATTTATAACTATTGTATTGGAATCTACGCTGATGATGTAGTACTTGATGGGAGGGGTTATAGTGTAATTGGTAATTACTCTGGGTATGGTATATATGTTCATGAAAGACGTAGTGTTATAATTGAAAATATTAATATAATTGGATATTATGGTGGAGTAGATGTATATAATTCGAGTAATATTACTATTGAAAATGTTATAGTTAATAGTAGTAAATTATTTGGAATACGTCTCTCTCAGTCAAATAGTAGTATTATAAGAAAAGTAACAGTGAGTTATAGTGATAACTACGGAGTCTTCCTTGAGAAGTCTAGTAGTAATATAATAGATGATGTTATAGCGAGTAATAATAGTGAATCTGGATTAAAAATTATTGAGTCAAACAATAATTTCATAACTAACATATTAGTAACTAATATTGTTGGTTGGGGTGTACACATAGCTTATTCTAATAGTAACATAGTATTAAATGCTACAGTAACTAATAGTGAGGGTTCTGGAGTAGCCCTCGTAGAGTCGAGTAATAACACAATAGCAAATTCTACTCTAAGTAATAATAGGTATGGAGTATTTCTTAGAGATTCAATTGGCAATATCATAGTAAATAACACAGTAATTAGTAATGAACTAGGAGTATCTATATATAATTCAAGTAACAACTTAATCTACAATAATTACTTTAAAAACACGAGAAATATACTTATCGAGATAAGTAAACATAACACATGGAATATTGCTAAAATAAAAGGAGAAAACATTATAGGTGGTGGTTACTTAGGCGGGAATTATTGGGGGAGTCTTGGTGAAAGAGGGTTTAGTGATACTTGTAGTGATAGAGATAATGATGGTATATGTGATGAATCATTTGTAATAGATGAAAACAACATAGATCAATACCCTCTAAAACCTATTCAACAAACAAGTATAACAACTCCTATACAAACACTCACATTAACACCACTACCCGTATCAACTATAGTAATTGGAGCTATTCTCACCACACTTATCGTAATAATACTGATCGCGATACGGAAAATCAGGAGATAAATCCCTTATCCAAGCTATTTTTAGTTAACTCTTCACTTACTAGGATTCCCGCGTGATCTGAGGGAATAACATATATGAAAGACTAAAACTAACTATAAGAGTTTAAGTACATAACGCTATATTTATCAAGAGTAAATAATGATTGTTCAGCTTCTTTTACTATTTAAATAGTATTGTTAGTATTATTGTGACCCACATTGATAATTGTACTCCTAATAGCCAGTAAAATCTATAGTTTAGATCTCTCTTTAAATCTCTAATTTCGCTACGTAATTCACTTCTTAAATCTCTAACTTCACTCTCAACGTGATTTAACCTCTTATCCATTTGGTCAAGGATACCTTCAATTCTCGCAATGCGCTCTTCTAAACTATTCTTCACAACTACCCCCTAGAATTTAAGAGCTTATATGAGCTAATAAAAGTTTAGAATAACATTATTAAAGTTCATGGTCTTGAATATATTAAATATATGGGAGGATAAGACGTATTGAAGAGATCCTGAGATCTTTAAAACCGATCTCTACTTATATATCTCTAATGCTTTTTTAACAACTTCTCTATGTAGTGGTGTTTGCCAAGCTACATGTTTGCCAATACCTAGTTCAAGATCTTTCTCTGGTGGGGGTTCATCAATCCACAGCGCCGGATCCCTATTTCTGAGAAAATATATTATTAGATTTCTAACTGTGAGTTCATTAATGAGCTCCTCAGGCGTATTAGGGTTCCAGAGGGTGTCAGGGTCTTTAATTGCTTCTTCAAGCCATTTCCTCCACTTAGTTATAAATATTGGTGTAAGATTCTTTTCTTCAATAAGTGTGTTTACTATGATATCAATATTCCAATTAATCCTATGTAGTTGTGAAAATATGAATGGACTACCACTTGTTAACTTCCAAATGTATTCAAATGGTGGTTTATCTCCAGGAATTTTCTCGTAGAGTTCTTTAAATCCACTTTTACTCATATTCCAAATTGGCATTAACCACGCCCACCTATGTCTACCTATTCTCCACCTCGATAACCCCTCACTTGTAGCAGTGATTATGACTATGTTTTCATAGCTTTCAGGTGGGTATTCAATGAGGTTTAATAGAGATTTAACATAGATTTCAGATTTCTCTAAGCCAATAGCGTGAAAAACCTCATCAATTAAGAGAGCTATCTTCTTCTTTCTCCACCTTCTAAGTAAGTCTTTAGCTAGAGAGATTACGGTATCTGCGAGCTTAATTAAAGCTATATTAGTTGTTTCAGCTAAAACCTCACTTAACTTCTCGACAACTTCTTTAACATCTGTATGTGTGATAAATTCCCTGTGAAGAGCATCAATATAGATAACATCGAATCCTCGCTCCCCAAGAACCTCTGTTGCTTGTTTAAGTAGTGCTGATTTTCCACAACCCTCAGGACCATAGATTACTAGTGGAACCCTAGTACCCTTCTCGGCAAGTTCATAGATCTGTCTAATAGCCTTATCTCTATCAACAAACTCAACTTCTAAACCGGGAGTAAAGTACAGCTTTACTCTCTTAACCATGAGTGCTCACTACACACCCCTCTTATTACTTAAGTATAGTATTGTTGTTAATATCATTGTAACTTACATCAATAATAAAACTCACTCCCAGTAACCGGTAAAATTTGTAATTCAGGTCTTTCTTTTAAACCCTCGATCTCTCTACTTAGTTTAACTCTCAGGTACTTAAGTATTAGAGTTAAAGATGTT
>JAJHQS010000032.1 GCA_020833225.1 Desulfurococcaceae archaeon | reverse complement strand
TTCGTGGAGGCCTTTCTTAGTCCTTTTAGCACCAATATAGCCGGCGATCAAAGTAAAACCGAAAAACGCAATCAACATTAAAACCACAACAAGAGACCAAAGAGAAATCACTTCTCACCCACCTCTCTAATTCGCCTTTTCATTACGACATAATATACTACAAATAACACCCAATTCAGAATTATCCAAGTAATAGACATCATTAAAGCTCCTGCAATAGGTTTTGGTAAACCCCACACATTCCCCTCGGGTTCCCAGACAAGTAGTTTTTCAGAGACATACCAGACTAGAAAACCAGCAAATACCGCATAAATAAATAACAACCACTCCCAGCGCATTAAACCAGCAGGAATAGCGTCAACATCTGGTTTCCTCTCCTCCTGAGAGGTCATAAAGGCACCCACATTTTCTTTGTATATTTAAACTTCTCTTAAATTTTTCTTAAAATAGATTGATACATTGAGCAAAAACTACACTCTGGTAATTAAACCTATTCTTTCGTAATTTTTAATTACACTTAAATATTGTCTCTGGCATTTTACAGTGTTGGTGTGTTACAGTGGTTTATCCAGGAAAAGTTATATTGCGAGTTGACCTTTCTAGTGATAAAGTTGAAGAGGAGGAATTAACTGATTCTATTGTTGAAAAATTTGTTGGTGGTAAGGGTTTAGCTGCGTATTTGATGTATAGAGAGATTAAGCCGGGTATAGATCCCTTCTCCCCTGAAAACAAGTTGTTTATATTTGCTGGTCCACTAGCATTTATATATCCTACATTTGTTAGGACTGTTGTTGCTTCTAAATCTCCGCTAACTGGTTTATTCTGTGATAGTTATGCTGGAGGCTCTTTTGCTGTTGAGTTGAGGAGGACTGGTTATATAGGCGTAGTTATAGAGGGTAAGAGTGATAAGTTAAAGTGTTTAAAGATAAGTAAGGAGGAGAAGAGGCTCTTTGAGTGTGAACAACTTAGAGGTAAGACTACATATGAAATTGGAGAGTTGTTTAGGGACTACTCTGTTTTAACAATAGGTCCTGCAGGTGAAAATAAGGTTAGATTTGCAAGTATCTATATAGATTGGAGAAGAAACCCGATAACTAGGCCTGGAGTTGCTGGTCGTGGAGGTCTTGGTGCAATATTAGGTTCTAAGAACTTAAAAGCTATAGTGTTAAAAGGCTGGCTTAGAGTAGATGAGTTGACTAAAGGTATAGATAAGAGTGTTCAGAGAAATTTAATCGACAGATACTTGAAAATTATAGAAGAAGATGTAATGCCAGGTATAGGTATTGGAGGGAATTTACCTGTATTTAAAGTATCAGCTGAGGCAAAAATACTTCCAACTAAAAACTTCCAATTGGGTTCCCACGAGTTGTGGAGAGAATTAGCTGATGATGCGTGGGCTAAAGTCCTAGTTAATAGGATAACGTGTCCTACTTGTCCAGCTAGGTGTGGAACTACTATTAAAGAAGGTATTTTTATGACTGAGAGAATTGAGTATGAAACTGTCGCTATGAATGGCCCTAACATACTAATACTAGATCGTAGGGCATTAATGTTAATAAATAACACATTAAACGCTCTAGGCATGGACACTATAACGACGGGTAATATACTTGCCTTTATCACAGAGCTTTGTGAGAGGGGGTTATTAAAGGATTATAAGATCTCCTGGGGTGAAGTAGATAGCTACATAAGACTCATATATGATATAGCATATAGGAGGGGTTTAGGAGATCTACTAGCTGAAGGCCTAGCAAGAGTAGCCAAAATCCTTAACGCAGAGGAGTATGCTCTACACGTTAAAGGACTTGAAATACCAGCCTATGATCCAAGAGGTGTTGTAGGCATGGCATTAGCATATGCTACTGCCGATAGAGGTGGTGATCACTTGAGAGCTTGGACTGTTGGCGTAGAGGTTACAACTAAGCTAACTCTAGAAGACCTTGTCAATTTAACTAAGTATCTCCAAGATAGAAATGCAGCCTTATGGACTCTAATAGCTTGTGACAATATACCATCAAATGCTATTAGACCACCAGATGAAATGATTAGAATTTACATTAAAATGCTTAATACACTTGGCTTTAACTACGATGAAGAGAGCTTTCTCAAACTAGGTGAAAGAATATATAATTTAACTAGAATGTTCAATGTAAGAGAGGGTGTTAGAAGAAAAGACGACAGTCTACCACCTAGACTCCACAAGCAGAGAGAAGATACAGGTTGGGTTATAACCAGAGAAGACTTTGAAAAAATGCTAGACTTATACTATAGTAAAAGAGGTTGGAGCTCTGACGGAGTACCATTAAAAGAGACACTAGAGAGACTTGGACTACAAGATCTCTAAAAAACACTGTTCTCTACATACTCATAGAGGACTTTTTAATACATTCTCTCCTAAATATGTTTTTAAGGTGTCACCATGGCCGTTATAGTGCGCTTCTATGGCGTACTCAAAGAGATTATTAATGAGAAATTAGAATTAGAAGTACCAAGTGATGGAATTTTATTTATTAACCTTATTAACGAAATATTGCAAAAATACGCTCCTCTGAGTGAATATATTGTAGTAACTGAGAAGGGGGTTGAAGTGAAGGGAGTTACTATACTAGTTAATGGGAGACACATAATGTTTCTAGGTGGAGACAAAGCTGTAGTAAGGAGTGGAGACATAATAGATATTTTACCTCCACTACATGGCGGATAGCAGGATTTCAACTCTATTAGAAAAGATATTGCTCTAACGTGTCTTTAATACTTATTTCTCCTAAGTATCTCACTTCAATAGCAATTAAGAACTATAAGTTGTTATATATTTCACCACGCTTTCCCCTATTCTATAAGGTACGTCATTAATACTCTAAGGTCTTCTTTAAGCACCTTAACAATAGGTGCTAAGTAAATTCCAGCAATAATTCTCGCTTTAAAAATTCACAAGTTTTAAGTATTCACTTCTACTAGGGAATTTAGCTACACAATAACCCATGATAAGAGACTCTTAGAATGAAGTAATTATCACTAAAAAGTATAACAATAACATTTGATCTTACATATCCATTCAGGACACACATGCCAGCAAAACAACTAGTCCTTTTGGATTAAAATTAAAAGAATTCTGAAATTTAAATCCATTATTACCAATACTAAAAAGAGAAATGGGGCTTTTTATCTTAGCTGGATCTATCTTTGTGCAGCTATTTTGAAGTCTATGTCATCACTATTTTCACGTTATAACTTTTCTCATTTTTCTCTGCTTTAAGGAGCGAGGCTTTCATAATATAAAGCTTTAATCATAAAAATCTATATGACTTTAAGATATCTATGTACATGTATCGATGGTAGCAGGAAGACTTATAGTTGATGTGAAGAGTTAATAAAGTAGTAGGTGGGTTTTAAAGTATTATGATTAGGCATTTTGTTATCGCTTTCTTCGTGAATATATTGAAATATTAATTACTCTTCTTAGCTGTTTTTGTCTTTAGGTGTTAACTGTGATGACTTCAAAGGATGTTATTGTTAAGATTATTAGTGCTGTGAAGAATTATCGAACACCATTAGGAGTAAAATTTGTTGATAGAGAGCTTGAGGTTGAGAAGGTTATTAATGAGGAGGAAAAAGCGATCTTTAATGGTATGATAAATGTTCTCTATGGGCCTAAGGGTTGTGGTAAAACAACTCTTTTCAGGGCTCTTCAATCCACTATAGAGCTTGAAGATTTAGGTGTCGATGTTCTCTACGCTGCTGGTGAGTATGAGGAGACTCCACAGCTTATAAAACTCTATATATCCAAGACACTGGGTGAAGTCTTAAAGGAGATAGCTTCCACCATTGGTGGCAGTATAGAAGTTGGTTTTAGAGACTTAAATGTAATATCAGCCCCTATAACCTTCTTTAAGGCTGCTAAAGTTATTGTAGAATCTATTGTTAAAAAATTAAGGAAGAAGAGAAGAGTAATTGTCGTGATTGATGAAGTTAGAGCTGATAGTGAAGAACACTTATCTAACTTTAGAGGTTGGTTAGAGGTATTTGCAAACGATATAGGCTACATAAACCTTGATTATAAAGATAAAACAGGAGGCTCAATAGCTATAATAGCACTTGTAAGTGACGCTTTAGTTGCTGAAATTAGACATATTATTGGACCAAAAGTTACTTGGTCTTTTATGTGGAATTTGCCGAGAAAAGCTGTAAAAGAGTTGGCAGAGGAATTACATTTAAACATAGATATAGACACCTTATGGAAGTTGACAGGAGGTAATCCAAGAGCATTACATGTAATAGCTATTCAAGGAGTGGAAAAGTGGTTTAAAGAAGAAATTCTTAAAGATGTTCGTAATCTCTATAGAGATGCCTTAGAGATATTTAGAGATAGAGAAGTCACATGGAGAGAGCTTGAAAGAGCCACGTGTAATATTGATGATGCCAGTATATCACTACTACGATCTATGCTGAGAAGAAATATGGCTATATACATAGGTGCAGCAACACCTCTATCCGAGCTCCCCATTAATGAGCCTTGGATTAAAGAAGACTACGCTTATCAAATACCAGCATACTATTATACACTAAGAACTATGATTAGTAAGAAAAGTATTAATATTACACTAAATAGTGTTTTAAACAATCTATAAAGAATGATGATCTTCCCGCTAATTACTCTTAGAATTATCACTCCGCGTAAAAACAATTATTCCTACAAGACAGTTTCTAACAATATTCTTTCCCTAATTTTGGAGCAATAATTTTTAAATATCTCTAACTCTTCATTAATAGTTCCTTTGCTACAATTAATAGTGATGAGAATTTCGCTATATTATCATAGGGTCGGTTCTCTATACTATAACTTCCTCTTGGAAGCGTTCACCACCTGCCAAGACTTGTAATTATCTGTGGATAGCTGTGAATGCTTGGCGAGTGGTTCATCACGCTACCTCCGAGCCCCCTCACCGCAGTGGCTCACTACTAGTTGCCTAGTGGTTCACCGCCCTGCGGTTCTCGGAAACCCAGAGACACCGATAAATATGTAAATCTCTTGGTTTTATAAATTTTGCAGAAGCTCAGCATACACCATAACCCCGAGAAGTATTTAAAAATATTTACAGCTATATACAAAACACTTCAAACCTGTAACAGCCTCTTAAGCTCTGGTAATTTTACTGTCATTTTCGATACCTCAGAATAATGAGGTCTGAGAAGATCTATTCCAGTAGCCTTGTAGCCTTCTCATCGCTATGAGCTGTTTAATTTAATAGACATTAACTAAGTATACCTTAGACTATTATATGTTTTGGAGGATTAGCTTTTTGAGTTATAAGTGATGTTATAATTGTGACTATTGTTGATATTATTGGGGAGAAAACTGTATAATAGTACCATGTAGCTGGATATGTAATGCCCTTAAATGTAAATCCCTCAATAAGCCCAGCTACCAGTATCCTAAATATTATACCTGAGATCATTCCAGCTATTGCTCCTACTTCATTAGTTCTCTTCCAGTAGAGTCCTAGTACTAGTGGTGCAAAAAGCCCAGCTAATATTAGGTCGAATGAGAATACATTGAGTTCATATACATATGGATATGTAAGCCCTATTACTAAGCTAGCTATAGTTAGAATAGTAATACATATTCGAGTGAGTACTAAAAGACTTTTATCACTCATATCTGGTTTAATTATGTCTTTTCCAATGTTCTTAGCGAGAATTGTAGCTGGAGCGAGTAGAGCAGAGTCTGCAGACGACATTATTGCTGCCATCATACCACATATTATTATTACACCAATAACTGGTGGCGCTATGTATTTAACTAGGAGTGGGAAGAAGAGTTCAGGGTCTTCTTCGAGAGGCTTTACTGGTATTATACCTTTCTCAACTAATAGTGTTCCAAGCAACCCCATTACTACTGGCAATGATCCAAGAGTCCAATACATTACACCCGAAATAATAGCACCTGCTTTAGCAGTCTTTTCATCTCTAGCTCCAAGAGCTCTCTGCATGAGATCTGGTGTTGGTATAGATCCAAGTCCTATAGTCATCCACGCCGCAATCCACGCTAACCATGCATTAAATGTATACTCGGTAGGAAAGAATTGGAGTTTTTCAGGAGGTATTACCTTAGGTAATGCCTCTAACCCACCAACTACGGGTAATACACATATAAATGTCACTACTACTCCAATTAGTAGTATTAACATCTGATAGAAGTCTGTGAGAGCATCTGCCCATAAACCCCCCATTACGGTATAAGCCCATGTCACAATAGTAGCAACTATTATACTTAATTCATAGTTCCAGCCAAGTATAGCTTCA
Organism: Desulfurococcaceae archaeon; assembly: GCA_020833225.1. Classification (GTDB taxonomy): domain Archaea; phylum Thermoproteota; class Thermoprotei_A; order Sulfolobales; family Desulfurococcaceae; genus UBA285. Next base: position 7,959 of record JAJHQS010000032.1, on the reverse strand, counting down.
AGTATTTTTCCAGCAGCAATAACTTGTACAGCTGACCAGAATATAAATGTAGATATTAAAAGTATTGAGACAACTGTTTGTGTTATTTTACCATATCTTTTTAAGTAGAAATCTGATAAAGTCAATAGATTCATTCTCCTAAGTTTATGCATAAAGAAAAGTCCTGCTATTAAGAGACATAAACCAGCACCATAAGGATCTGGTATAACTCCCCAACCACTCTCAGTATTCCAAATACCCTCACTATACGCTGTACCAGAACCCCCCAATATTGTACCTCCACAAAACCATGTAGCAAAAAGTGAAGATGTAGTTAGCCACAATGACATTCTCCTACCAGCAACAACAAATTCATCTATTGTACGAGCAATTTTAGACGTACGAAATCCTATATAGAGCATGACTACAAGATATATACCTACCCCAACTCCATAAACAACGTTGACTTCTATACTATTTACACTCAACAAACACCCCCTATCATACACCACAAAGTCTTTACTATTAGAAATTAGAAAAATACTTCATACTTTCTCTAAAACATAATTTAATAGTTCAATTAAACATGACAATATTTCTAAATTAGTCATTTTTCACTAGATCTTCTAAGAGCGTTCTACGCAAAGAAATATTTCATTTAAACTCTAACATAGATTAAACAAGGAGTTTATTGAGAAATCTCATATACATTGTATCTTAAAATATTAAAAAAGCTAATTACATCGTTATCGTATTTCACTCATCTAAGAATGACTGAAGTATTAGAGTTGAAGCATTTATAGGTATTTTACAGCCATAAGAAGACTTATAATGGAAAATAGCCGCTGACAGCGTCTATTCATAACTCTGTTAAGAGGCTGGATCTTGGTGTATTCATCAACTCTACTCACACTCTCACTTAGCTTACGCAACGAGGTTTCTATCTCGGGTCTCCATATGTATCATTACAGTAAAGATCATTACAGAAATGTGTAACAGAAATTAAAACATTAATATTGAGCTGCCCCTATATTTGTCATTTGTCTTGAGAAGGGCTTTTAGGACATAACTATGATTAAATATTATGTATATGTAAATGTTTAAGGTGTGTGAAATGTCTTTTGGTTTTAGTGGTAAATGGCTTAGAGTTGATCTCTCAATAGGTGAGATTAAAGTTGAAAAAGTACCTGAAGATATATATAAGGAGTATCTTGGTGGTAGAGGCTTAGCTGCTTATATATTGTTTAGGGAGCTTAAGCCACGTATAGATCCGTTAAGCCCGGAGAATGTTTTGATCTTCGCTACGAGTATTATCACTGGTGTACCTGTGCCAGGAGTTAATAGAATAGTTGTAGCTTCAAAATCTCCGCTTACAAATACATATTGTGAATCTGAAGCCGGAGGTTTCTTTGCACCAGAGCTCAAGTATACTGGTTTTGATGTAGTAATTATTAAGGGGAGAGCTGAAAATCCTGTTTACTTGTGGATTAAAGATGAGAAAGTTGAGCTTAGAGATGCCTCACATTTATGGGGTAAGTTGACTAAGGAGACTACTGAGGGAATTAAGAGAGAGCTTAGTGAGCCACTAGCTAGAGTAGCATGTGTTGGTCCTGCTGGTGAGAAGTTAGTGAGATTTGCAAATATAATGTTTGATCATAGGTATGCCGCTGGGAGAGGTGGTCTTGGAGCTGTAATGGGCTCTAAGAAGTTAAAAGCAGTTGTCGTTAAAGCTACTAAGAAAAATGTGAAATTTTATGATGAAAAGAGACTTATTGAAATCACTAAGTGGTATAATGAGAATTGGAGAAAACAACCTGGAGCTGTCTCGAGAAGCACTTATGGCACAGCTGAACTCATAACACCACTTAATAAAGATGGAACACTCCCCACATTAAACTTTAGAGGTGGCTCTTTTGAGAAAGCTAGTGAAATTAGTGGTGAGACTTTAAATAAAACTATACTTGTAACTAGATCTGGTTGTTTTGCTTGCCCTTTAAGATGTAAACCAGATGTTAAAGCTAAATATCCATATGAAACCGACCCCGCTTATGGCGGCCCCGAATATGAAACCATTGCTGCTTTTGGCTCACTCTGCGGTGTTAGTGATTTAAATGTTATAGCCTACGCTAACCAGATCTGTAATGCATATGGAGTTGATACAATTAGCGCTGGCGTAATAATAGCTTTCGTCATGGAGCTCTTTGAAAGAGGTATTATAAGTGAGAAAGATACAGGGGGCTTAAGAGTAGAGTTTGGAAATAGTGAGGGATTATTGAAGCTACTAAACATGATTGTTAATCGTGAAGGCTTTGGAGATATCTTAGCTGAAGGTGTTAAAAGAGCCTCTGAAATCATTGGGCGTGGTGCAGAGAAATACGCTATGCATGTTAAAAGTAGAGAGATACCTATGCATGAGCCGCGAGGTAAAGTTGGTGTTGGATTACAATATGCACTGTCACCTATAGGGGCTGATCACATGCAGTCACCTCACGACCCTACATTTGAGAAAATAGCAGAACACCTCACAGCTCTAGGTATAACTAGGCCTATACATAGATTAAACCTCAACTATGAGAAGGTGAGAGTTGTCTACTATGGAATGTTATGGTGGGGTCTTGAAGACTGCCTAGGACTCTGTAAATTCGTCTTTACACCACACTCAGCAGGTGTTTTAACACCAAACCACCTCGTCGAGGTAGTTAATGCAGCTACAGGTTGGCAAATGAGCCTCTGGACTCTAATGAAGGCTAGTGAGAGAGCATTTAACCTAGTAAGAGCTTTTAACATACGTGAGGGATTTACCTATAGAGATGATATATTACCAGATAGATTTTTCGAAGAGCTAGAATTCGGGAGTAGAAAAGGTCAGAGGATTAATCGAGAAGAATTCTCTAAAGCTATTAAGTTGTTTTATGAAATAGCCGAGTGGGATGAAGAGGGTAAACCAAGACCAGCTAAACTCTATGAGCTGGGATTAGACTATGTCGTCGAAGAGATTTATAAGAGTTAAAGTTAAATATCTACCTCAACTCTTCCAGTCTATTACTAATATTGAAGAAGAGGAATTAGTAATTGAAGAGGGTTCTACACTAGGAGACTTATTAAGAGAGATTTCACGTATCCATGGAAGTGAACTTAGTAAGTGGTTGTTTAATGAAAAAGGGTTAAATGAAGGGATCCTCACAGTAGTTAATGGGCAATTAACTTGGGATATTACTAGGAAATTAAGAGATGGAGATGAAATAGTGTTAACAATACCATTTAACGGTGGTTAGACGTATTTATCGGTGAGAATTTCTGAGAAGACTATATGTATCTATATTTATCGCTACTTTAGCTATTAGTTTAATTACTTTAGCTTTATACGTTAATATGCAGAGTGAAAAGCAAGTATTAATTTTCATTTCTACTACTACATCTCTATATCAAGTGGGGTTATTAGATGATCTGTTAAGTGATTTTAAAAATTCAAGTAGGATTAACGTAGAGTTTAAAATTCTAGTTAAAGGTAGTGGTGAAGCTTTAAGACTCCTAGTAGATGGATCCTCATGTATAGCTTTTACACATGCACCCTCACTTGAAAAGACATATTTAGAACAGGGGAAAATAGAGAGATTAACTATATTTGCACATAATGAGTTCATTATTGTTGGGCCTCGAGATGACCCAGCTAATGTTAGCAGTGCCGACAATGCCATAGATGCTTTTAAGAGGATATTTAATGCTGGTGTCTCTGGCAAAGTTCTTTTTGTTAGTAGAAGTGACTTATCTGGTACACATGTGAGAGAGTTAATGCTTTGGAGTCTTATTGGCGTTAAACCTCATGGTAATTGGTATTTGAGAACAGGGCAGGGGATGACTCAGACGCTTCTCATAGCTGATAATTTAAATGCTTATACACTAGTAGATGAGGGTACATGGAGAACTCTCAGAGAACAGGGGAAAATAAGAAATCTAGTTGAGTTAAAGAGAGACCCACGATTACTCATTAACGTATATTCAGTATATCTATCAAAAGCACCTAATTGTAGAGAAAATAGTATTTTAGAAGTGGCATATAAGTTGAAAGAATATTTAATGACAAGAGGTCAAGAGTTATTAGAGATCAAATATAGAGATAAATTTAGATCAGTTAAAGATAAAATTGAGCAAGTTATAGAGGCGTGGAGTACGCTTAGCAATATTATAGTTGTCGAATAAGAATATTGTTGTTGAATAACTAATTAACTCTCTCTATTACTATTGTTTCCTATGGTGTATCTCGACTTGAACGAACACATCGTAAACATAGTTATTAGAAGCCTTTATGTGTCAGGTGTAGCCTCATTACTAGCATTTATTACTGCTATAGTTCTCTGTTACTACTATTCCGGGAGATCTAGGAGATCCATTGATCTCATAGCTTCCATTTTCGAGGCTCTTGTCGGTGTTCCAACTACTATTATAGGTTTACTAGTCTACTATTTACTCTACCCTAATGGCCCATTAGGGTTTATGAGGCTACTTTACACACCATACGCTATTATAATTGGACAATTCCTTGTAGCACTTCCAATAGCTGTAGTATCTTTAATTAGACAATTCTACAATGTTAGAAAGAGGATAAGAGAACTCATATTATCGTTAGGTTTACAGAGTAGTAGAGTAGAGATTATATTAGTATTAAGAGAACTCACACCTATATTAGCATCAACATATCTCTTAGCGTTTTCTAGGTGTATTGGAGAACTCGGTGTAGCTATGATTGCTGGTGGTGCTATTGAAGGCTACACAAGTGTTTTAACAACAACAATTGCTGTTCAAACCTCTATGGGTAATTTTGAAGAAGCCCTAGTACTCGGCTTAGTACTCATATCTCTAACCCTTCTCACAGCAATTTTAATTAAATCACTCAGTAAAATACTAGCTGGTGCTTTCCACTATGAATAATGAATGTTCTAATTCACTGAGATTACTGGTGGGTGTTTAACTTGAAGATACTTGTAGATAATGTGTGGTATAGTTATGATGGAGTAACCTATGCCTTGAGGAATATCAATATATATTTAACTGAGCCCGGAATATACTTAATAACAGGTCCTAATGGCGCTGGTAAAACAACTCTCCTCAAAGTGATCTCATTATTACTTAAACCAACAATAGGTAGAATTCTAATTGAAGGAGTAGACTACTGGAATTCTAGTAGTGTTGAAAAAACTCGTTTAAAAAGTACTATTATATTTGTTCACGACAAGCCCCTCCTCGTAAGAGGGAGTGTTGAATATAATGTATCACTCGGCTTAAAGCTTAAAGGGCTAAGTAGTAATGATATTATTGATTACTATATTAAGCGATATAATTTAAGTGATGTGAGAAATAAAAGTATATATAAGCTTAGTGCTGGTCAACTTAAAGCAGCATCTATTATAAGGGCCCTTGTATTAAGACCTAAACTATTAGCACTAGATGAGCCTTTCACATTTCTCGATAATACACGTGTTAAACTATTAATTGAAGACCTCTTAAACCTAGCAGATAAAGGGAGTATTGTTATTGTAGCTTCACACTACATATATAGAGATCTCGTTGAGAAATGTAAAGGTGTAATAGAGCTATTCATGGGTGAACTCTTATCATTAAAAATAAAATAAATTATTCACCTCCAATTCTCACATTATTAATCCATAGTGATGGAGTAGCAGTATCACCTATTACTCTAATATCTCCGCCGACTTCAACCATGTTTTTAGAGAGCCATTCATAGATATTACCACCCAATACAACACCTTTCACAGGCCTAGTAATAACGCCATTTTCAATGAGTAATCCATGTGTAATAGTAGCCTTCACACTGCCAGATGTATAGTCACTCATCCAGTAACCTATAACCTCATAGACAACAATACCACGCCTTAAATCTCTCATAAACTCTTCTAAGCTTCCACTACCAGGCCTGAGAAGGAGATTTGTAAATCTAGGTGTAGGTTGAGCTGCAGGACTACGTCTAAAACCATTGCCTGTAGGCGTTGAAGCCGTCTTCATAGCTGTGTGATAACTGTGAAGAGCATTCTTGAAAACACCTCTCTCAACTATAGGCTTATTACTAGTAACTACGCCTTCATCATCAAAAGGCCTTGTTCCAAGTGCACCTTCTAAATAGGGATCATCTATGATATTAATCTTATCGTTAAAGACACTACTACCCTCTTTACCTCTCAGCGGACTTCTACCCTCAATGATTTCAAGTGCTGAAAATGCTTGTGCTAAGCTATAAGTTAGGATCGCCCCTGTAACCAGGGGTTCTAATATAACGTCATAAATCCCAGACTCTATTGGCTTAGAGCCTAGGAAGAATAGTGCTCTTTCACCCTCTTCTACTAGTACTTTTTCTAATTCTTTCTCGTTAAGAATGCTCTTCGAGTAGAATACGCTCTTATCAGCTTGTAAACCACTTTTCTCAATACTAAGACTAAATCCTATGTGTAAACTGCTGAGATCAGTTGTTCTAACAACGCCGTGAGAGTTTATTACTGTAATTCTAGTTTTTTCAGCTTCAAGCCCACCTTCAGTAATAATTGCTTTTTCAACACCCTTAGCTAGTGCCGGTTTCTTAAAGTTCTCCATAGAGTATTTTAAGAGCTCTATATACTCCTCCTCGCTCATAGTAATAACTCTTTCATCAAAAGAACTTGTAGAACGCGGTGTCCCAATCACTGGTGGAAAACCACTCCAGTGTGGATCTTCAGGAGTAGATTTCACAGCTGAAAATAACTTGTCGAGGACTTCATCTATATTAAACTGCGTGGTATTAACATAAATACCACTAACTCGCCTCCCTAAGGCTCCGCGTATACCAATATGTATACTCTCCCTGTACATAGCCTCACTAATCTTCTCACTTAAAACCATAAAACTCTTCGTAGCCCTTTCAACAGCATAAACCTCTACCTCGCTGAAACCCCTCTCTAATCCTTTTTTAACTATTTTCTCGTAAAGCTCTTTCATACTCACCCACCTCCAATTGTAAATCCTCTTACCCTCACATGTGGACCTCCATCTCCAACTCTAACTGTTTGACCACTCTTACCACATCCACCAAATACACTAGTTCTCACAACTAAGTCTCTTGCAACAGCATCAACATTTCTTAGTGTTTCAAGTATTAGACCCGATAACATTACGCCTTTAACTAGTTTTGTAGGTTCACCGTTTTCTATAATATAGCTTGGACCACTAGTAAATGTAAAAGCACCTGTAAGAGTATTTACTTCACCACCACGAGCACCTTTGCCCTTAATATAAAGACCTCTCTTTGTATCTCTAATGAGTTCTTCAACACTCCAATCACCAGGCTCCATGTAGGTATTTGTTTGCCTCACTAGTAATGGGTGTTCAAAACCCATAACTCTAGCATTTCCAGTAGGTTCACTATTGAGCATTAATGCTGTTGATAAACTATGTAAATAGTTTGTGAGAACGCCATTTTTCACAGTATAAATTTTCCTCTTAGGTGTTCCCTCATCATCATAAGGTATAAAAGCACCACCCTCAATAACTCCATTATCTACTACTGTAACTAGATCGCTGGCTATTTTCTCACCAATTCTACCACGTAGTACACTACTACCCGACATGACGAGATCTCCTTCTGTAGCGTGCCCAAAAGCTTCGTGGAGTAAAAGTCCAACCATATCATTGTCTAATATTATATCGTATTTACCTGGCTTAACATATTGAGATCTAGCCGTCTCTACAACTAGTTTTGATCTCTCAAGAGCCCACTCATCCCAGTTAATTGACTTAATAAATTCCCAACCCCCTACAATAGACTCCTGATCATGCAGCGTCTCGTAGACACCTTCCACGTGGGCTGCAAGTATTAAAGATACGCCTATCATTTTATTACTCACTTCCACATGATCACCTTGACTTGAAATATAAACTCTATAGTCATGCTCATAACCAAATCTAAGCGTAGCGCTAGAAACTCCTCGAACACTC
>JAJHQS010000074.1 GCA_020833225.1 Desulfurococcaceae archaeon | reverse complement strand
ATGAAGAGATCACTACTTAAGCCTATTATTAAAAATGAAGTAGCAGAGAGAGGTAATGTGACAATACCGATGATTTTATAATTAAACCTCTTAGCTAATAAGGAAAATACAAATCCCCCGATTGAGCATGAGGCTATAAGAATACTGTAAAGAAAACCAACCCGCTCTTTAGATAGGCCTATATTTAAAACAATCTTTGTCCACGTTGAAATGAAGAATTCAAATGTAGATAAAATAGTATACATCCCAACATGTAAAATTGAAGTAGCTTAGAGCTTAGTATATGCGAGGAAGCATTTTTAATAATTGTTAGGGTGGAGGATTTAACTCCATAGTTTTCTGGGAGAAAAAGAGCTACTGGGATTGCGATAAGTGTTGCTATTAACGATATAATTATAGGTAAAAGTATGAGATATACATTTAGCAATCCACCAATGACTCCACATACTACTCCAATAGCGTCAAAAAGTGCGTTTGCTTTACCTATAATTTGTGGCAGTAAATCACTATTATCTCTTTTCTTACACTCATCAGCTATCCAGGCTTCTAATGAGCTTAGACGAAATGCTTCTCCACAACCCATTATAGTAAAGGCTAAAATAAGTAATGACATGTTATTAGGAAACAATACTAGTAAGAGTAGTCCAAGTGCACTAAACACTAATCCTACAATATAGAATGTTCTCCTACCATATTTATCACTAAGTAATCCAGCAGGTATTCTGAGAACTCCTAGAGAAACTTGCCTAGTAACACTTAATAGAACTACCATAGCCACGTGAATACCACTAATGTAAAGGTATGTTGACCAATAAGGACTATACATATGATAAGCTAAACCAGCAAAACTTACCACAACAAAGTACTCTATAAGCACGTCAATATTAGATCACCGTTCTTTTAAAAGCCCTATAAGTTTTTCACTCATACTTCATTTGCTGGTTTAAGGGGCTTATAACCCTCTAGGGCGGAGGGAAGTCAGCTAACATCGATTTGAGTTAAACTACTATGACGCTATTTATAAGGGATTTTACGTGAATTACACGTGGGGGATCGTGTTGAAGGGGAAATATACTCAGTTAATAATAGACATTGTTTACAGTAAGCAGTGTGTTAAGAAGAGTGTTTTAGTAGATGAAATTGCAAAAGCAATTGGAGAACCCAAAGACATAGTAGATAGAAACGTCGACGAGATCTTAACTAGACTAGTGAGAAGAGGAGTATTAAAGAGACCATATAAGGGAATATATTGTAGACCCTGACTTCTAAAAATTATTCTTTTTAATTACACTGAGTTAAGCTTGTTTTCAACTTATTATTTTGATGAGTGTTAGGTAAAATTTGTGTTTAACGCTACCTAACTGATCTAGATAAGACACTTAAACACAACATAGCTCGCGCTGTCTTAGAAAACTAGATCTGGCGTGTTAAAGGTGCACCTTTTCAAAACGCCTTGACTGATCCTCCGCGGATTTCATGGTGCACCATTAGGTTTAAAAGGGGATTTTACATAAGAAATATATGGATAATATATGAATTATAGGGGTGAAAATATGCACATATTAACCCTAACTCAGTTAGCGGGAATTTCAGAAGATGAGATGAAGTGTTTAGATGATGTAATTGAGAGACTTGTTCAAGAGAGAAATGCAGCAAAGATCTTTGATATTGTGAGAGAATATGTGAATAAGAGAATAATGTTTCTCGCTGACAAGATGTATGATAAATATCTTAAAGAAACAGTTATGAGGCTGTTCACTGAGAGATTCATGATCTTAACATTTGTGACAAATAGAGAAATCGAAGTCCACGTCTTCAAAAAGACAACTGCAACTGGTGGAGTGAGAGTCTTAAAAGAGGTCTTCCCGAGAAAATGATCTTTTTCCACCCCTCTCCTCTTCTCTGTCTATTTTTAAAACACGAGTTTTCTTGTGGGGGTTTTGTGAGAGTTGTTAGTTTAAACTCGCTTAGTGATGTAATTGAATTAGTGAGGCAATATTTGATCAACGGCTGGGTCCTCGTAAGTGGTAGTTGTGTTAGCGAGTTCTTAGAGAAATTGCCTGGCGGCGAGGATGTTGCCGGTGTAGTTGTTGTGTATGAGTGTGGTTATGTTATACATGTTTTAATGTTGAGGAGAGATGTGCTGAGATCTGTTTTAGAAGGCTGTGTGTCTTCAAGTGATCTTGAGGAGCTAGTGGCATTAGAACTATTCGTGAAGAGCAGTGGGTGTTATGCTAGACTTATAGGTCCCGGGAACCCATCTGAGAGAAATGTGTTTATCGAGGAGTTCCTTAATGCATTAGCAGAGTACTTAGAGAGAGATGAAGTAGAGAGATGTGTAGATTTAACAGTGATTTAAGGCGATCTCTGTGAAGTGTCCTTATTGTGGTGGAAATCCTATTGTCCAAGAGCGTGATGGTGTTTTAGTGTGTATTCACTGTGGTAGTGTTATATGTGAGAGGCCTATTGATGACTCCTCTACTGCGAGGTATTATGATAATGTGGGTGAAGAACCATACTCGGGTTACTTCACATATATTCTCCACGACCTAGGTGCTGGGTCAACTAGACCTATAAGTCTTAGGGATTTTGCAATTAAGCTTAAGGGCTGGGAGAGGTTAGAGAAGTGTCTTAGAATACTCTATAGGAGGTATTATGGTGTAGTTTTTAAAGATAAGTGTATAGTAGAGGAGAGTGCTAGGCTAATACATGTGGCTTTAAGATCAGATCACGCTAAAACACCTAGTGCTGAAATACTAGAAACCCTTGTAAAAGTGGCAGTACTCATAGCGTCTAGAAAATGTGGTAGAGAAATAGAGGTAGAGGCACTATTCCCGAGGCTTAGGAGAGGAGGGCTTCTAAGAGTTTTAAGCAGGGTTTTTGAGAGGTTTCCAGTGCTCAAAGAACACTATGTTGCGCCGAGAACTAGGGAGTCGATGAGGGAAAACACTGTGAAAGCAGTTGCATGCTTAGAGAGCAGTAAACTAGTAGAGGACGCAGTAACAGGGGAAATAGTTAAATATAGTGTAGAATTACTCAATAAGCTGCCAACAGCTAGAAATAACCCGTCAACTATAGCTGCACTAATATACCTATCTACTAGAACAATAGGGTTAAAAATAACACAGAAAAACATAGCGAAATGCACAGGTACAAGTATAAAAGCACTACAACACACACTCACAGAAATCAAGAA
>JAJHQS010000073.1 GCA_020833225.1 Desulfurococcaceae archaeon | reverse complement strand
CATCGTGTTTCCATACTGCGTTGCCGTAGCCCCACCATTTGTGAAAGGGGTTTATTATCCGGCGCCTGGCCCACTCGAGTATGTAGTTGAGTAGCTCGAATATTTCAACTATTGATGTCTTACCTGAACCGTTTGCGCCAACTATAATTGTTAACTTCGATGGTAAGTCTAGCTCGAAGTTCTTTAAGGACTTGAAATTCCTAACCCAGAACTTCTCAGGAACAGCTAGTCTACCAAGATCCCTCATTTTCATTCTAATTACCAGAGTGACTTCTCCACAGAATTAAACTCTTTAACACATTTATAATCATTAACAGACTATTACGCATTTGTCAACTCACAAGTGTTCTCCATTAGGCCTTCTAGGACTCCAAAGCTCTAAATTGGAACATTCCTATCACTCATATAGTAAAAATACAGCAAGGAACATGGTATTAGATCTTAAACTTACATTTTACTAGCTTAGATATCAATGACTTTCTACTAGGTCACATCGAGTATTACCATTTACCCCGGAGTTCTATATATTGTTTCTATAGCTTTCTCAAGTAATCTCTTATGGTGTTCACCATATTTTCTTACTTTATTCACAAAAATTTCTTCAATCTCATCGAAGTATTCACCAACGTGCTCGGGGTAATGTTTTTGTTTAAATATTTCAAGCGTAAACTCAACTGCTTCTCTGATTGCTTTAAGGTATTTTTTGATGACTTCTCTAATTTTTTCTTCGTTTAGTTCTAGCAATCCCATCATTTCTCTAATAGTTTTCTCATCAGTAACTTCCAGCATTTCTAGTTCACTTGTATTGGGAATGTTAATTCCCCATCTATCTCTCATAGTAGACACTATTTGGTCAATTATAAGTGGTGTGATTTTCTTCCCTGGAAGGTCATATATGAAAGAGAGGACTTCTAAATAAAGTCTTTGTAGCTCTATAAACGCGTTGCATAGTTCAACTAAGGTGGTATGACTAATTATCCGAGCCAACGCATTCAAAGTTTTCTTAAAACCGTGCAGGTGTTTATCGATATATTGCTTTAATTTATCCGGGAATAGTAAATTTACTTTTCAACTATGATATTGTAAGCGTCTAACACATAGTATTCACAAGACTTAGAGTTTGGAGGCAGTGGGCGAAGATCCGATGCATAGAACTCCTCGTAGTTTCTTCCAAACAACCCTGCTCCAGTAAAATTAGTTGAACCATAGTACCTGCCATGATAGACTACACCTTCAATAAAGCAGAAATGATATGAAAAGAGGAATTTCGCATGGTTCAATAGTGAGTTATCATTATACGTCTTAATATAACAGTACTGTCTGAGCAAATTTATACCATCTTCATGTAGCCTTTTTATGTTTCCAAAGACTATTGGAGAGTTTGTTCGTAGAACACAAATAAATCTCTCTGGGTAGGAATATGATGCTTTTTCAATGACCTCCTTTAAGCTATTATATCCTAGTATATTTTTTGTAATTCCAACTCGTGATATCATGTGAGTAGACATGTAAATAAGCGTAAAGGCATCATGATTCATAAGTATACAATTAGTACCTTGATTAACAATTCGATTTACAAGTTTAAAAACTCTTTCAGAGCTCTATCATCACGTGGTTTCTTTATTATCATTGCTTTTGCTCACCACTGCTTACTAAATATTTATGATGCACTCTCATTTAAGAACTTGATTTCTCATGTAAAGGTTAAGTGAGTAATTTAAAAATAATGAATTTTCTTTTTTTTCTTAGTAACAAAAAGTGTATTTTATCGTGGCATTCACGATACATTAGCCTATTCACATCAGTCTTAAAACTGTGTCACGCGTTTCGAGAACTATTTCTTATATATTTCAAAGGTTTAGAGCGTTCTATAAGGTTCATGTAGTGAAAGGTTTTCAAATAAATACGCCTAGCTAATATTAGTTCACTTCACCTTAGGAGCTTACATACTCAACAGTTAATTAGCTAGGAACATATATATTAAAAAGTAAACCTTGAGATGTTAGGTAATGCCCTCTCATAGAGTCCACGAGGCTGCCGGTAAAGTAATATGTGGATTTTCTTCAAGAGACATAGATGAGCTTATTGATAGAGGTAGAGGTCATGATGCTGGTAGAAAGAACTGTAGAAAGTTGTTAGTTCAGGCCACTGAGGTGTACAATAAGTATGGTGAGAACGGTCTATGCTACTATATCCTTCACCATTATCTAGATAAGATTGCGTCGATCATTAAGGGAAGATTCGGGAGAATTTTAACTCAATACCTTCGTTTACCCGTAGAAGAGCGCTTTAGATACTATCCTCAGGAAGTTAAACAGGGCTTACTTGATGAAGTAAGTACATTATCATATCTAGCTGATGAGAGTTCTACAAACCTCTACTTAGAAGTTTCAAGAGTGCTTCAAGAAACTCTAGGCTTATCAGCTGAACGTTACATAAAGTATAGAGAATACGTCAATAAAGGCTATGCGAAGAAAACAGCAAAGAAGAAAGCTGAAGCAAGACTCGAAATAGCTAGTAGTTGTGCAGATGTATACATATATAGAGGAATTAAGAAGCTCATAGACATCTCTGTTCTCGCAAAGCAGATCCTGCATGTCCGCACAGCACTACTCACAAATACAGAGAAAATTGTCTGTATAATGCTCACTATAGACAATGAATATTGGCTTGAATGGTTTGGAAGAGACTACTACAATAAAATAGCGAGCGCGTTTAGCTGCCTCAATCAGTAAGAAAATTGAACACAAACAGGGATCTCAACTTACATGTATTTGTAAACTACTCCAGCTCTAAGGAGCTTCGCGACCTCCACTATTGCTGTCTAACTTATATTACATTAGTGCTCTAGGAATAAGACCTGAAGATCCTTCACAATATTCCACTTACTCTGCAAGCTTCTCAAAGTAAAAATACAAATTAAATAGCTCTTACAACTAATAACTGAGCGATCACATCCAATAATGCACACAATACTTTCATCTCCACTACTTGGCAAAAGTAACCGCTAATAAGACCTCATATATCAGCGCGTATATACTCTTTAGGGGGAATCAAGGCCTGCTTCCTTTACTCTTTAGTACTAGGTGAGAGAGACCTCTCTAGGTTTACCTAACACCAGCCTCCAGGGTTTCTGGAGCTAGGAGATTTAGCGGTGAAAGAAGCTGAGAGTGCATTGTTTAAATAGTGTTTCTAGGACTTAGCCCTCGGTACTTCTAATTGTGAAAGTGCCTTAAGGTACTCTGAGTAGTACTC
>JAJHQS010000072.1 GCA_020833225.1 Desulfurococcaceae archaeon | reverse complement strand
TTATTTTACGTTCTATTTTAACAGCTATTTTAGTTGCATGCGGATCTCTAAAACTACATTTTTCACACTTAAATCCCTTATTTCTACCTGCACTTTTCATTCTACTGCCACACTTAGGACACTTCGGGTTTTTATACACGTAGACTTCTGTTAACGTGGTGATCCTGATTTTTTCAAGGTTTACTGTGAGACTATGTCTCGATCCTGGAGGCCTGGTACATCCATAAACCTCTACTATATCGCCTACTTCTAATTGTTCAACTATATCTCTAAGTCTTTTAGCTGGCTCATAGACAGCTATAGTTACACAACACACATTATCACAGAGCTCGAAGAATAAGTGGCCACCAATATGCCTTCTAGGCTTAGATGAAACTATGCCTTTAGTTGAGATACAAGTATATGGTCTAATATCACATATAGAATTAACTGGGTATATATGGCTATCTGTGTGTTGATTTGTCCTATAAATAGCGTAGTATTCTACAGGCTCACATATTTTAACATGTCTAAATGCTTCTACTAATACAACTGGGTCTTCTCCGCGGAGTCCTAGGAGAACTGGGTCTAATCCACGTGGAGTTATAAGTACTCTGCCTGATTCATAGTCGTAGTTAAGAATCATTTTATCACCATATAACCTATCAATCTCTATAATACTCTCAGAGTCTACACATCGTGGTTTACCACAATTCTCACGTAGTCTATATGCTAATAGTTCATATGTGTAATCAGTATTCCTCATAGTATACCCTATAGCTGCTAAAGCACCAATTACTCCTCGTTTACCCTTAACACAATATATTCTCGTAGTAGGTGATTTAGTTAAAACCCTCTCAGCGAGACTTAAGGGTATAATGTCGTGAAGGGCTTTTATAGCTAACATCTCGAAAACGCTAGAAACACTCCCGGTGTGAACTACTAAGCAAGGCTGGTGTTTAGGGTCTTTGAGATCACTAGTGTATTCTTCGAGCATAGTTACTAATAGGCCTATTATATCCTCTACACTATCCTCGGAGTTAACTAAGAGTCTTAGTGCTGTAGCACCATTACCCCTAGTCTTCCATGGAATACTAGGATTTAATCTTACAAGGTTAGGATAATCTGTGAAAACTACTCCTCGCTTATAGAGCTCCCAGGCAACTATAGTTGTATAGTGTGTTGTACACCCACCGCTCTTCGCGTCAACATCATCTATTCCTATGTGAACCTCAATCATCTCTTACCCTCAAGTCTACATAACACACCTGCAACTATAATTGGGAGTATTATTGTCGCGTCACCATAGACAACTATGTGTTTACTTGTTGGTTTTAATTTACCCCAACTAATAGCTTCACGTGGTTGAGCACCACTGAGACTACCATCGTATTCTACAGCGGTAGTCACGTATATAGTGTAATCTAATCCCTCTTTGAGTTGAGCCCACCATATAGTATGGTGTTTACTAATACCACCACCAATAATTAATGCTCCAAGCCTTCTAGATGAAACTACTAACTCAATTATCTTCTTCTCATCACTAATAATATCTAATTCTAATCCCAGTGCTGTATAGTTAAAAACAACTTGTGAGCCAAAAGCACCATCATAAATTCCCGGTATGAAAACCGGTATTTTCTTTTCAAAACTAGCTCTGAGAATACTATGTTCATCACTAATTCTCTTACCAACCTCCCATAACACCTCATAAACACTCCACTTCTTTTTAACTCTAACCAGTTCTTCAAAGAGATTTCTCGCAAATTTCTCTACTGCTAATCCATAGCTCTCAACAGGAACTAAGACATTACCTAATCTATGAATTTCAAGTGTTCTCAATACTGTGTCATCGTAGCCCCAATCACCCTTATAATACTTATGCCCAGTTCCACGCGCAATATCATGATCTACTGTGCCACAGGTAGTTATTACGGCGTGAAACCAACCACTCCTCACAAGTTGAGCTAATACCCCTCTTAAACCAGTAGCCACCAAGTTACCTGTAAACGAGAGTATTCTAGTAGCTTCAGAGTCCTCTATCATCTCTCTCAATATATTCACTGCTCTAGCCACATGACCAGCCATAAAGCCATGAGCTCGCTCAAACCCCTCCACTAGGTCACAAATACTCATATCAACGCTAATAACATAGTCAATTATAGGTTCCTCTAAGATCTTACTCCTCATTTCCTCCATAACATCCCCCAGACAGAGATCTAGAAAAACCATATTATTAAGTATATGTGAGAAACGTAATTTATTTAACCATGAGATCTAAGAATTGAATTCGAGATATCTTAATGTAGGAAAACAGCTACATGTAAAGCCAACATGCTACGAAGTGCTCTTTTCTAGTAGTCACTAAGGGGGGGTCTTCTCTCTTACACTTCTCTGTAGCATATGGACATCGAGGGTGAAATCTACAGCCTGGTGGAGGATTTATAGCACTTGGAGGCTCTCCAATAGGCTTTAATGAGCTCTCTAAGCTTTTTTCTTCAAGTAGTAGTGCAGATGATATTAATAATTTAGTATATGGATGTAATGGCTCTGATAAAATAGTGTCTGCAGAACTCTTCTCTACAATTTTCCCGAGATACATAACTCCAATAGTATCAGCCATGTATCTTGCAACTGAGATATCGTGTGTTACGAGTATATAAGATAAGTTTAATTTTTCTTTTAAGTCGAGGAGTAGGTTTAATATTTGAGCTTGTGTTGAAACGTCTAGAGCTGAAGTGGGTTCATCTAGTAGTAATAGATCTGGCTTTATACTAATAGCCCTAGCTATAGCTACTCTCTGGGCTTGTCCACCGCTAAGACTCTGTGGGCTTTGATCTAAGATGCTCTCAGGTAGCCCAACAAGCCTGGTAAGCTCATGTACTCTACTTAAAACCTCTTCACGCGGTATTTTTAAGTGTAATTTCAATGGTTCAGCTATAATGTCAAATACTCTCATTCTGGGGTTTAATGAACCCTGTGGATTTTGAAATACTGCTTGAACTCTACGCCTATACCACTTAAGATCACTCTCTCTCCTATTAGTTATGTCGACATTATCAAATACTATTCTACCAGAGTATATGTCAACAAGTCTTAATATTGCTCTTAGCACAGTGGATTTGCCACAGCCAGATTCACCTACAAGAGCGTATATTTGTCCTCTCTCAACCGTGAAGCTGACGCCATCAACAGCTTTTACATAGCTAACTATTTTTCCAAATAATCCACGCCTTATTGGAAAATAAACTTTTAAATCCTGGACTTCAAGTAGGCTA
>JAJHQS010000071.1 GCA_020833225.1 Desulfurococcaceae archaeon | reverse complement strand
AACCACCATCTACCGAGAAACGGTATTGTGAGAGTGTGTAATGATAGAGTTGAGTTGAGATTTGCTCCTGGTTTAGAAGTTGAGTTTGTTGATAGAGATTTAGGCAAATATATGAGTTTGCTGAGAGAGGTATGAGGTTTCCAGTTGTTATTTATGGTCCTGAAGGTTGTGGTAAAAGTGCTTGGCTTAGGCAAGTGGCAGTGGTTCTTAAAAAGCAGGATTTTGATGTTATTTATGTAGATGTTGCTCATAAGGAGTATATTGCTTACACTGATGTTAGAGAGGTTATTGATAAGATATCAGAGGTTATAGCTGATATTACAGGCTATACACCAATTAAATTAGCTGATTTAATAATACTTCTCGCTAATCAACTCCTCAAAAAGTGGAGGAAGAAGAGAATTGCTCTACTCATTGACGAGGTTTTTCAAGCTATTGGAGTTGATAAAGCAGAAGTATATGTAAAAATGCTTTTAAATATCATTGAATACCCACCCGCTGATTATGAGAAAATAATTGCCATTGTAACTACAAGTGAAGGTGTCTCAAGAGCTAAGATAGGGAGACATTTATGGGCGTGGTTAATGTCTATGTGGAATATGAGTGAGAGTGGTTTTAGAGAACTATATGAGAAAATCCCAGGCCCTAAACTCAGTTCTGAAGATGTTTGGAGATTTACTGGTGGAAATCCAAGAGCACTCTCACAGTTATATAGATCTGGGTGGTCTATAGATCTCGTAATTAAAGAAATCATTATTTCTAGAAATCTACATACATTTATACATAGTTTAAGTGAATCTGAGAGATATCGGCTTCTCGAAGCTATTAAAGACCCTGACACACTTCTTCAACAAGAACGCATATCACTTTTAAACAAATTAATAGAATTAAACACGGTCGTTAATGGAATAACATATAGAGAACATGATCTATGAATTGATGAGCCCCCACCAGAGAAAGATCTTGAATTAGGTATCGGTAAATATGTAGCTCGGCAAACACCACTACACAGAGAAGCCGTTAAAAGGATTTCACAGTAATGCCAAATTAAAGCAATAAAAACCCTAATACATAGCACACTATATCATATCATTTTTGAAAATGCACATACACCATTAATAAAGACTTATATCTTCAATAAGTAGGAAAGATAAGATCTAGGAACATGGAGATTGCTGGAAAAATAATAGAAACCCTATCTCGCATATTTTTAAAAGTAACCGAAGAAATTAATACCTATTAATGCTCATGATATGTTTTAAGAGCAATATATAAAATCATTAACCTAGAACACCCTATAAATCCTTCTCTTTAATTTCTACACTGAAAAACCTATTTTTAGTCAATTATGTGTGAATAGATTGTGAAGTCTGATGAGACTCAGCCTAAAAAGAACTCTCTACTTAAAAACTATTTTAGATTAATTAACCTAGAATAGCTTCTAGTAGCTTATATCAGCCTGTTGCCTCAGCAAATTCTGGTACACTCTCATAGTATGGTTCAGGCTCATAGAATTGCTCTTTATTTCTCGGGAAGTATATTGTTAATCCATACACATTGCTGATGTGAGGTCCTCGTGTACTATTACACGCTATAATTAATTCGCTCCACTCGCTTAATATGGGTGTTATATATGTTTCAAGGTCTTTTCTAAGTTCTATTAATTTTAGTAAGAAGTCCTTTAGATCAATGTATGGTCCTTGACGCCACATACCAAACCAAAATCTCTCAGCTCTCTCTGAAGCTATTTTAATCGCTGTTTTATATTTATCTATATTCTCTAACAAGATGCTTGTTAATTTCTCTAAGTGTGAAACTACTCCACCTACTTTATTCAACTCAACAGCACTTAGAGTAGCGTAAGGTGCAAATCCCTGAGAACCTCGAGTATATGATTTAACATACTCTTCTACAATTATTTTTGCGAAATCTCTAGGCGTCATATCGGGGTTTTCTACGAGCTTTTCAAGAACTTTATCATATGGCCAACCATAACCTGGAATATACTCCTCAGACGCTACAATAATATCTACTTTACCAGTTAAACTAAGAGTATAAGTAACCTCTATACTAGACATTAAACACGCATCAAATCCTAAAATATCTATTTCTACATCAATACTACTTAAAACTCTGCGAATCTCTTCTATCGATAAATAATCGTGATTTGTATCATCCCAGCCAAATCCATGCCAGTTATCACCATGATTCCACAAGATGAGGGCATAGTGTTCAGCAGGGTATCTATTAACTGTTTCATTTATAAACCAAGCTAACGTCTTAGGATCACCCATATTTAACTCATATTCACTACTCCAATTGCCCCACACTGGAATTCTACTCCCCTTACTAATATAGTACATTACTGTTCCATTTACATATAACAAGTCAACTAGAGCAACTATATTGACATCTTTGACATCTCCTGTTGAACCAATACTCTCCATCTCCTTAAGATCTAGCTCAGCATAAGGATCTAAATTATTATCTGCATCAATATAAACCATAAACGTCCACTTCTTAACCTGATTACCAGGCTCGTTATTTGCTAAAACTACTACTTGTGGAAATGTAAATATACTAGTTAACATTAATATAATGATCAATACAACCGCTAATTTAGGAACTCTATATGTCAAGGTGATTCACCATCTTATAGCTCTGTAGTTTAGCTGTTATTTAAATCTTTCCCAAAGATGAATTAAGCATAAAACGCTATAGTCTTTTCAGCGATATCTTAATCATGCGCGTAAAACTATCTAACTCTAAATTGCTATGTAAAGTTTGTGAGAGAGTTTTAAGCGTTATAACAAATCTATGAACGTTCTTAACCACCTGTAAAACAACATTAATACCTCAAATATTAATTCCCACATATCAGAGCATAGAAGACGCTATTTCATTAAAGTCTCTTTGACCATAAGATCTATTTATAACTCTTATAGGATATTAAATATGCAAGTAGAAGACGCAGACCTACTAG
This sequence comes from Desulfurococcaceae archaeon, assembly GCA_020833225.1. Classification (GTDB taxonomy): domain Archaea; phylum Thermoproteota; class Thermoprotei_A; order Sulfolobales; family Desulfurococcaceae; genus UBA285. The sequence goes on along the minus strand of JAJHQS010000071.1, from coordinate 278 downwards.
GATTTAAACCCGAGGCCTCTGGCTTAGAAGGTCTGAAGGCATATATTAAAGCTAATGAGATATAAAAGTGACTTACTTACCAATAGAGGAACTCATTTAACTAAAGCTCTGTTTTTAACTATGCACTCTTAATTCTCTTCACTCATATCTCAACTAGCTTGGAGAAACCTGGGTTAAACTTTGTGTGCTTTAACCGAGGAAGCCCCTGATCTTGCCTAATGCTAATATGTGGGGTTCAAATGGGTTGAGTTTTGCAAGGGACTTATATGGCTCAAAAG
>JAJHQS010000005.1 GCA_020833225.1 Desulfurococcaceae archaeon | reverse complement strand
TTGCTTCTTGGGTCTGCATCTGCCTTGGGGGCGTTCAGGGCCACCCCTGAGACCCCACATCTTGAGCCACTGCCCTCGGGGAGAGCCCCTATGAGCTCTTCACCCCTCACAGAGAACCACATTAAAATATATGATAATGTCAAACCTTATAAACCTTTACAAAACTCGAAACAGCCGCGAAAGGCTTTAAAAATATAATCCCTTTGGTATTAGTATCACGCACGAATCCTTGTATATCCAGGGCTATTATTTGAGACTTTGTCCTCACTAATTTAAGTAGTGATATATCTATTTCACCTATAACCGGGTTAATAACCGTGTAGCAATAATCTTCATGACTATTCCACGAGTATATTGCAGGTGCTTTTTCAAGTACTCTTATAACTCTACTATTATCAATGTACTCTAGGTTAAAGATATTAGTTCTACTTGAATATTGCGATTTCACAATGTATGAAGCTATGGGATGTTTTATTAATCTCGTATTAAATACAGAGTATACTTCTATTGTAAAACCACGCTTTATAAGTGGAAGTGCAGAGTAATAAACACCACCACCATAAGCTACTCTCTTAAACTCCTTAGTAATTATAACATCTATAGTTGGATTACCATATAAACAAAACTTCATAATAATTATCACTAATATTGATTCCCTTGATCACGAGTTCGTTATTAACATATTACTCTTCTTCACGCAACTTTTCAACGAGCTTAGTGACCCTCTTCTTTAAGCCGAGTAAATGATAACCTTTCATGTGTTTTAATAAGTCTTCGATAGTATAGAAAAATGAGTTTTCATATGTATATGTTGATGGGGCTTTTTCACCAAGGCATTTTGAAGCTGCATGTATGCATATGGGACATGCTATGAGCCCTGTGATCTTATCTCTACAAGTCCTAAACTTAATACCTTCTACGTCTACTTCAAAAACTTCCCATTTAGGCTCCCAGGTATATGCCATGATTTCTACACCTCAGCCGGTTGATCCTTCTTCACATCTCCGAGACCTAAAACCTCATCATTTTCTTAACGTGTTTTTCATAGTCTCTTAGTACATTATATATTGTAGTAGCCTTATTAATTAGTTGCATTAGCTGATAATCTAACATTCCAGTGTACTTTTTTAAAAAGATCTTCGAGTATTTCTTTAACATATCTAGCTCTACTATAATTGACTCTGCGTGGTGTATAGACAATTATTATCACGGTGACGCAGTTATAATAATAGATTTGTCGTGTTCTCGTAGATTAAATGCATTAGTATTTAATCTGATTACACTATATTCCCTCACATGTTTTAAAAATTCCTCTACGGGTTTTAAGGGTAAAGTACAACCTGGTATCCAGTAATGTATTGGCATTATATTCCTAGGCTTTGTTAACTCAACAATACTCCAAGCCTCTTCCGGCTCAATAGTAAAAGTCCCACCAACAGGTATAATTAAGAGGTTTACGCCTTTTAGTTTCTCTAAGATTTCTTTTCCCGGTATTTCACCTAGATCTCCGAGGTGTGCTACCCTGAGATCTCTAATTGTAACCACGTATACTGCGTTCTCTCCTCTCCTTTTACCCTTCTGCTTATCATGATAAGTTCTTAGCCCCTCTATTTTTACATTGTCAACTACAGTCTCGCCATAGAACATCTTAAAGACCCTAGTTGTCCTCTTAGCGACAACGTTAACGGCGTTGTGGTCAAAGTGATCGTGTGACACGAGGACAAGATCTCCCTGAACACTGGGCCTCTTTAACCCTAAGCTAACACCATCATGAGGATCAAACACAACAACATAGCCATTTACGCTCAGAGACACGCATGCATGGCCGTGCCAAGTTACAATCACATTCTCACCCATATATCAATAAATCTCTAGAGTAAAATATATAGATGTAGTAGTTGCTGCGGTGCTTATCTGTGTTAGATTTATACACTATTGGATTATTTGCAGTAATGTTTGCACTAGTCCCACAAATAGTAATGTACATAGCTTACGCGTTCTTAATCCATGTGAGTAAAAGCAAGTCACAAATAAGATATTTATATTTAAAGAGAGAGGCACATGATATTTCCTTTATTATTCCGGTGAGGAGAGAGCCTCTAGAATATATTGAGAGAGCTATTAAACGCATATGTGAGTTAAACATACCAAACTACGAGGTTATAATAATATCTGATGATGAGTTCTCAGTGAAGAATGCCATAGTAGAAGTTGTGGAAAAAGCACGTAGAGTAGGTTGTAACGTGTGGTTTATATGGAGGAGTATTCCTAAAGGTGCTAGAACAGGGGCTCTTAATATAGGCCTCTATGCCTCAAAAAACCCCTACGTGTATATTATGGATGTTGACACATATCCTGAGAAATGCTTTTTAGACATTGCTGTTAGCATATTAGAGTCTAATAGTGAATACGCATGTGTCGTTGGAAGATGGGGGCCATTAAACTACGAGAGTAGATTGAGTAGAGCTTTAGCAGCTGGCTTAAAATACATGACTACAACACTATATAAAGCACGTAGTATATTAGGACTCTACACGTATCCATTAGGCACGGGTACTCTTTACAGGTCTGATTACTTAAAGGAGATCCTCAAAGGTTGGGACGAGAGTAGAGTACAAGATGACATGGAGATAGGTGCTAGAATTATGTATGCAGGGTTTAAAGTAGCTTATGTAGATGAGTGTTCTATTTACGTTGAAAACCCCTCTACTTATAGAGCTTTTCGAGTACAACAATACAGGTGGGCATATGGAGCATTAGATACTGCTATTACGAGAGCAAGATACATATTTAGATCTAATTATCCCCTATCAGTCAAACTAGAAGCATATTTCTACTTACTTCAATACATACCACAAGTTCTCATATTTCTAGGTAGTATTCTATTAGCTCTATTACAAATTAAATACCCCTTTGACTATCTTGCAGCAGCTTATCCACTACTGCTTCTCTACATTGTAGCCATGATAATACACTCCACTATGCTCTACAGAGAGGTAAGAGTAAACACTAGTACTACATGGGAGACGCTTACTTTAATGGGTAGATTAGTCGCCGTTACAGATGCAATTTCGCCTTATACCCTTACTGGTAGTTTGAGAGCAATTTTTAGAATTAAAACCGAGTACAAGAGAACGCCTAAAGGATTCTACCAGCGAGTATATACAGGGCTAAGAATACCTTGGGAGCTCCTAATAGGATTACTCTTCCTATTCGCAGGTGCAATTACACTACTACAAAAAGCTATATTAACAGCTATATTCCTACTTCTACATGCCTCAGCATACTTATATGTCGTAGCAAGATTCCCTAGAGACGTCTTCTATAAGTAAAAATGCCAAACTACTACCTTAAAGAGGAGGATTTCCTTTAAGGATTCATTGATCCCGCGTTTATTTGGATTTACACTTCTCATTTTACGGGTGATTCCATGTGAAACAAACACTTTAAAAACACACATGTTGTATGGTGTTAAGAGGGGTGTATTGGTGTGCTTACTTATGCAACCAGTGATCCTAGCGAGGAAGAGGTCTTAAGCCTCTTAAGGCCCTATGTGAGGGCTTGGTTTAAGTCTAAGTATGAAGAAATGACACCTGTCCAGAGAAAGACTATACCTTTAGTGAAAGGAGGAGCTAATGTACTTGTGTCTAGTCCTACTGGTACCGGTAAGACTCTGGCTGTTTTTCTCGGTATAATTGACCGCCTTTACGAGTACTATGAGAAAAATAACTCGTTACCAAGCGGTGTATACGTCGTCTATGTAAGTCCACTTAGAGCTTTAAATAACGATATGAGAAGAAATCTCTACGAGCCTATTAAAGGCATTACTGAAATTGCTCGTGGGATGGGCGTTGAGCTACCCGAGATCAGGGTTGCTGTTAGAACTAGTGATACAAGCCCCTATGAAAAGCAGAAGATGTCTAAGAATCCCCCACACATATTAATAACAACACCTGAAAGTTTAGCTATAGCTCTCAATGCACCAAAATTCAGAGAAGCTCTTAAAAATACTCACATAGTTATTATAGATGAGATTCACGAATTAGCTTCTAGTAAGCGTGGAAGTCACTTAGCACTAAGTATTGAGAGATTAGAACACCTCGCTCAAAGACCACTACAGAGAATAGGATTAAGCGCTACAATAGCGCCACTTGAAGAAGTAGCTGCATTCCTTGTAGGATATAGAGATAACGGCGAATTACGAGACTGCATAATTGTAGACGCTAGATTTGATAAGAAACTAGATATTCGCGTTAAAGTACCAGTTATAGACATTATACACACCCCCGCCGAGATCTTAAATGAATCTATATATAGGAGTGTAATTGACCTTGTAAAAAAGCATAGAACAACATTAATATTCACAAATACCAGAAGTGCCACAGAGAGAGTTGTTTTTAAATTAAGAAAGATCATGGAGAAAGAGAAGATACTAAATATTGACGATGTCGAGGCTCACCATAGTAGTCTCAGTAGAGATGTTAGACTCGAAATAGAAGAAAAATTGAAAAAGGGTCTTTTAAGAGTAGTAGTATGTTCTACTTCATTAGAACTCGGAATAGATATAGGCTACATAGACCTCGTTGTGTTATTGAGTAGCCCTAAGAGCACTACAAGATTGCTGCAGAGAGTTGGGAGATCTGGTCATCACATTAGGGAGCTAAGTAAGGGGTTTGTTATTGCTGTTGACAGAGATGATCTAGTTGAATGCACTGTTCTCTGTAAACTAGCAGGAGAGAGGAGAATAGATAGAATTAGAATACCTAGAAACCCCCTTGATGTATTAGCACAACATATTGTGGGATTAGCACTTGAAGATAAGTGGAGAATTGAAGACGCTTATAGATTAGTTAAGAGATCTTATAGCTTCCACACTTTAAGCTACGAAGACTTCATGAACACTGTGCGCTATTTAGCTGGTAGACTAGGCGATTTCTATGAGCACCAACGTGTGTATTCTAAAATATGGCTTGATGAGAGTGAAGGTGTTTTCGGTAAAAAGAAGACTACTAGAATGATATATTATTTAAATAGTGGTGTTATACCAGATGAGAGTAAAGTGAGGGTTTTTACTGTCGACGGCAAATATGTTGGCGATCTCGAGGAGGGTTTTGTAGAGTATTTAACACCGGGAGATCTCTTCGTGCTAGGCGGTAGAGTTTACGAGTACTTACAGAGTAGGGGATTTGTAGCTATTGTGAAGAGGGCTGATGGTCAAAGACCCACTGTTCCAACATGGTTTAGTGAAATGTTACCACTAGCATATGACTCTGCCATCGAAGTTGGGAGATTTAGGAGAATAGTGGCTGAAATGTTGAGAGAAAAGGGTGTAGATGAAGTTGTTACCTTCCTTGCTAAAGAGTATAAGCTGGAGAAACATGCTGCTAAAGCTATTTGTGACTATATTCTAGAACAAATTCAATATACTGGGGGTTTAGTGCCATCAGATAAGCTCATCTTAATAGAGATCTATGATGAGGGGGTAAAGAGAAATATTATAGTTCACGCTCTTTTTGGGAGAAAAGCTAATGAGGCTTTAGCAAGACTCTACGCTTATGTTGTAGGTTCACAGCTAGGAGTTAATGTGAAAATCACTGTTACAGATAACGGCTTTATGCTCACATTACCTAGGCGCCTAGATGCTGACTATCTAAAGCTTTTTTACTCTATACCAGTTGATAAGGCCTGGGACATGTTGGTAAGAGTTATCAGGAGAACAGATCTCATAAAGAGGAGGTTTAGACACGTAGCTGTCAGAAGCTTTATGCTACTGAGACGTTATAGAGATGCCGAGAAGTCTCTACATAAGCTACAGGTTAACGCTGAAGAGTTATTAAAGGCTGTAGAGGAGATCAACGATTTCCCGGTGTTAAAGGAAACCTACAGAGAGATATTAATGGACTATATGCATATAGATGAGGCTGTAGAAGTATTAAAAGCTGTTCAGAGAGGTGAAATTGAAGTTAAACTTATAGGACCTCTCGACGTGCCATCTCCTTTTGCACATCACATAGTTGTACATGGATATAGTGATGTTGTTTTAATGGAAGATATGAGGAAAATGCTTGTAAGACTCCACGAAATGGTAGTTGAGAGAATAAAGTCTAAGGTCTTTTCTCTCCAGGCGACTTCCCCCGGATCTCACTAGTATCTTTACTACTCTTCTCTACTGTGAGAATATCGCCTATCTTTTTCTCACTTATATTAAAAACAGCTCTTGCCACTTCCCATATATAGCTATCACTTGGAGTTGCCTTTGGAAAACCAAGCCTTATTGCTAAGGCTTTCTTATAAGCTTCTTTAACTTCTCTACTCTTAACCTCACCCCTGTAGATCGCTTCTGACAACTTTAAACTAATATAAAACTTCACGTAGTTAATTACTGTTTTCTCTTCTTCTGGTATAGCTTTGATAACTCTCTGTAAGATCTCTTTGAAATACTCCTCGCGAGTAAAACCTAGAATAAGCTTTGTAAGCGGTATTCTAAGTAATCTAGCAACAATATTGCTATCTATAACTCCAGTTGGTGAGAGAGCGCGCAACTTCTCTCTAGCCTCATTAACTCTATCATTTACAATGTCTTCTACAATGTTTTCAAGAGCTTCTTCTATATAGAATATCTTTGAGTGGAGCTCTGGATGTTCCTCATTTAGTCTAAGTCCATATTTGCTAACAACGTAAAGTGTGGCCATTTCTTTATCATATAAGTCTGGTGGTGTAGTTTTACCCCTTATTGGCTGAAGTCTCTGTTCGCTATAGATCTTCTTCAAGATCTCTACAGCTGATGATCGGTTTAATTCCTCTAGTCTCCTAATAAACTCACTTAGTAGTCGCACTGCTACCTGTATCCTCTTCTTGTAAGGTGATTTCACTCCTCTCAGCCTCTATTATTCTCTTTATAAACCTCTTTAATCTCAAATCCAAACTAGTTTTTCCAGTAAAAACAAAGAGTTTCTCTCCTTTCTTACTAAAAACAATTTTAATAATACTTAGCCCAGCGATATTTCTCTCTAATTTTAAGAGTATCTCAAATTTCCCTCTATGCTCTCTAATCTCGCAGTAATTTACGTAGAATCCTTCTCTTCTAAGATAATTAACTACTCTCTCTACAATGTTCTTGACTGTGTATAATTTCGCCATTTTATCTCCACGAGAACTTTATTTTCACATAGCCAAGTGTCTCTAGCATTTCAATAATCCAACCCGCTAACTGAGTAATAAGCATGTTTTTCACTAGATCACAACTCACAACATACCCATGGATCTCTGTGAAGACTCTTAATGCTAAATCACAACTTATAAGATTTCCAAATTTCTTCTCAACTAATTTAACGAGGTCTGAGAATTTTGAGATATAATCTGACTCTACAAGTCTCTTTACTTCTAGTAGGAAATCTGAGCTGGGAATTAGAGGACTACAATCTAAACCCGCATCCCTGCACTGTTTCATGTAATTTACAAGCAACTTGTAGTTTTCAATGAGCTTACCTGTGGATAAAAAGGGCTTTTCACTATTAGAATTCAAATTTAACCACTATTTCACGATCTCTGCTAGTTTAGATCTTATTTCAGCTTTATATTTCTCTTCAACACTCTCATATAGTGCTTTAATAGCTCCCACAAGATCGTTAATTATAATAGACATAGCTGAGTCTCTCTCATATGGTGCTAAGGCTTCAAGAGCCTTCACCAAGATCTCGTCACTTGGATGAGCTGTTCTTTTAACATATTTTCTCACAGCTGTAGGTGTTACTCCAAGGGCTTTTGCTAACTCTGTTAAGCTCCTCGTACTCAGCATTAACTCTACTAATTTATACCTAGCTTCCTTACTTATCCAGTGAACTGGGAATTTACTCGTAGTCTCTCGACTCGTAGACACTCACACATCACCAAAAGTTTATTCAAAGCTACTTAACTACTCTGGAGCTTATAAGGTTATTTTAAGAAAAACTACTCAGCTAGGTGTAATAGTCGTTGAAGCAGAAATCATTGATATATAGTAGTGGATTTGTAGATGTCATAGAATATCCAGCCGTTATTGTCTCTAGTGAAATCCTCGCAAAAACGCTATACGTGTACATTGGAGACTTAGAGAGAAGCGTTCTAATGGGTATAACTCCACTAATTAAGCCAATTACGCTTGGCTCTACAGGTGTTGTAAGAGTTATTGAAGTTCTCAGCGGAAAGACTGAATATACTGGTAAATATTATACTATTACACCGCTGGGTAATCGTGGATTATTAAGTATAAATGTTAATGGACTACTCTCAAATTACGTATCACTAGATGACTCTTATTTAGAAGAGGAAGTAACATCACCAATGCCGCAAGATGCTGTTAAACCACTATTAAATCATGCACTACTAGTTGCATCTAAATGTGAAGAGCCGGTTTTAGTAGAAGGATGTGGTTTTATAGGTATTGCTTTAGGATTACTTCTCAGAGAGATGGGTGTTGAAACACAGCTCTACTGCGAGAGTGGTAAAAGAAATGCTTTAATTTTTGATCTCAACGTTGCATCATACATAAGTAATCTAAATAAGAAATGGAGAACAATAGTTATTACTAGCTTAGACGTAGCATCTAAATATAAAGTTATGAGAGAATTAGAATACAGTAATCTCGTTATTTCAGCTCTCTCACTAACAGATTGGATGCCGATTAAAGACAGCTTTAATGTAAAAGTTAATGTTATTGGTAGAGGGCGTATTAGTATAAGTGAACTAGAAAGCGTAATTATGAGTAAGAGTAAAAAAGTTCTTCAAATACTACAAAAAGCCCTAAAGACCATTAAAGTTAGCGATCTAGAGGCTGTAAAAGGCCTTTTACCACCACGTGGACTAGGTACTATCATCATTTTTGACTAGTTTTCCTTTATTAGTGTTGCTAATCTCTTTATACCTTCTATTATTTGTTCATATGTTGAATAACTGAAATTAATTCTCATGCTATTAGCTCCTCTACCATCTACGTGGAAACTACCGCCTGGAACATAGGCTACTTTATACTTCTCAATAGCTAATGGTAACAATTTACCGGCATCAAAACCCTCCTTGTAGACATAGGCAAATATGAATAATCCTCCTACAGGCTTAGAATACCAAGTATACTCTGGGAAATGTTCTTTCATGGCTTTTAACATTAAGTCTCTTTTCGCTTTATAAAGTGGTATGGCGCGTGAAATAACCTTGTCAATAACACCTCTCTTTATAGCTTCAGCTGTAATGTACTGAGTAAAAGTTGGTGAATGTAAATCTACGTATTGTTTTACTAATTCTATTTTTCTGGTTAAGTCATTTAAGCTAATTATCCACCCTATTCTTAATCCAGGTGCAAGTATCTTACTGATGGTGCTAATGTAAATGACTCTTCCTTCTCTATCTAGTGCTTTTAGAGGGGTTTTGTCAACACCTTCTTCAAATACAATGTAACTGTATGGGTCGTCTTCTAATATTAGTAGGTCGTATTTTGATGCTATTTCTAATAAGTGTTTTTTACGTTCACTACTAAGTGATACTCCTGCAGGATTTTGAGCTACTGGTATAGTATAAATAAATTTTACTTTACTACGCTCCACCTCAGACATAGACCTCAATATTTCCTCTAAAACATGTGTCTTCATACCAAAATCATCAATATCTACACCAATGAGTCTTCCACCTGCGTTTTTAAAAGCCCCTATTGCAGCTAAATATGAGGGGTTTTCAGTTATGACTACATCGCCAGGATCTAACAGTGTCCTCGCTATGATGTCTAATGCTGATTGACTACCAGTAGTTATAATTACATCTTCTAGGTCACACTTAAACCCCTTTTTAGCATACATAAATTTACACACAGCCTCTCTAACTTCTCTAACACCTTTAGTTTCACTATATTGTAGTGCATCGTCACCATATTGCTCAATAACATCTCTCGCTATTTCTACAAGCTCTTGTTTAGGGAAGAGAGTGGGGTCAGGTATTCCGCCGGCGAAGCTGATAACATCTCTCTTCGTTTTTAATATAGCTAATATCTCTCTAATCTCAGATGCTTTAATTCTCTTCGCTAAGTTACTATAATATTTGGAGTAATCAAGCATGTCCCCACCAGGTATTTGTATGTATATATAGTATATAAATGCTTATACGAGTATGAGGAATATGGAGCTTAACATATTTAGAAAAGGGTTATCTAGAGTTCGCTCTAGAGTAGCTTATGTGTATCCAAGCATCTATAGTGTGATGATTTCTGGACTTGCACCAGACATTATATATACTCTTGTAAATAATTTTGAAGATGTTTATCTTGAGCGCTTCTCATGTAAAAGACTCCGCGGCGTAGAAAAAGATCCTCGAAGCCTCGAGACTGGGAGTAGACTTAGAGACTTTCCACTAATACTTACATCTCTACACTACGAGTTAGATTTTGTGAATTTTGTAAGGTTATTAATAGCTGGTGGAGTAGAAGTCTTCTCTAGTAAAAGAGAAAATCACATCATAATAGCTGGTGGCCCTGTTGTAATGGAGAATCCTTTACCATATAGTGATATAGTAGATGTTTTTATTATTGGTGAAGCTGAGGCAACAATACCTAGAATTATAGAGCTCTGGCTTGAATATGGAGATAGCAAGAAGAGGTTTCTTGAAGCTATTTCTAGTTTTAAGTTTGTCTATGTGCCAGGATTAACAAGTAATATTGTAGTGAGAGAATATGTTAGAGACTTAGACTCCACGGTGTATCCTATAAGGCAAGTTGAAAATACTAAAATAGAGCCTATTTATGGTAGAGGTTTAAAGCTCGAGGTTAGTAGGGGGTGTCTTTTTCACTGTAGTTTCTGTCTTGAAACACGTGTTTTTCAACCATATCGTGAACGGGGTTTCTCTACACTCAAGTATATTGTTAATAAGGGTTTAGAGTACACTATTAGCGGTAAGAGAGTAATAATATATTCTCTATCTTTCCCAGTAACACCTGTTCACTCTAAGCTCTTAGAATACTTGGTTAAAGAGGGTTTTACAGCTTCTCTGCCCTCTCTTAGACTTAACTCATATCTCATTAAGTCACTAGAGCTCATTAAAATGCTTGGACAACGAACACTTACAATAGCTCCTGAATCTTTTTCTAGGCTACTACAATCTGTCTTCTTTAAGTACACAGGGCTCGTGGAATACGTGATCTCGCTTATTAAGGATATCATTGATGCTGGTTTTGACATTAAGCTATACATGATTTATGGCATAAAGGGTTTAGATATAAGTGAAGTTTACAGAGATATAGAAGTGTTACGTGAAATATCAAAGTACGCTAAGAGTAAGAAAAGGAGAATTACTGTAACGCTTAATCCTCTTATCCCTAAACCTCACACAATTTTTCAATGGATTGGTATGCTTAAAAGAGAAGACCTCATGTCATTACTGAGAATTTATAAGTCAAATCTACGTGGACTTATAGAGGCCAGAGTATATGACATAGATCTTGGTATTATCCAGGCATATTTAGCACTAGCACCTAGACCTCTAGGTAGACTATTTATATTATGGGCTCAACACGGCGGTGGTCTTTCAGGTTGGAGAAGTACTGTGAGAGATCTTGGAGGAGAATTTAACTTAGACTATGTATTTAAGGGGTATCCAAGTGAAAAAGATCTACCGTGGAGTTTTATTCAACTAGACGACCTCTCAGAAAAAATCACTCATAGTCAATATGAAATATTTAAAAAATATTTGAAGATCCATTAATAAGTAACTCTATATATCAGTCGATCTTCTAGAGAACTCAATATAATATTTTGAGACACTTTAAACCAACCTCAGAGTTCTTTGCCGCCTTTACGAGCTTCCCTGTCACGTTTCAACCACAGATCTTGAGAACTAATAGTCACACACAAATACGTAGACATATAGTTTACCGATGTGAGAGACCTAGATATGTAATGAGTATTTTAAGTAGTCTTTATGTTAAAGGTTAAATGTGTCTTTAAATATACCTTTAAATCAATATTCCCCTCATTAATGAGTATTATGGTTTAAAGAAATAAGAACTTCATAGTTAATAAAGTCTCTAAGAGACCCAGTAGTGTGGGAGAGTAGTAGAGTGCAGTTCAGTATTATAGGCAAGTTTAGAAATGGTAGGTTAATTTATAGGGTTCCTCCACGTACACCGGCGTATGGATATATAGCATTTGGTGTTATAGATAGGGGTACTAATGTTTTACAGGTGAGACCTACAACTATATGTCCACAAAACTGCATATTTTGTAGTGTTGATGCTGGTCTTAGCTCGCGTAATAGGTGGGCTGAGTTTATCGCTGACTTAGAGCCAATTGTGCGAGGTGTTAAAGAGGCTGTATCTATTAAAGGGTGTTATGTAGAGGCCCTTATAGATACTATTGGGGATGTTCTCACATATCCATACCTCGTAGAGCTAGTTAAAAGTCTTAAGGGTATTAGTGGTGTGAAATCTGTTGCTCTTGAAACACATGGATTACTTCTCTCAAAGAGACTTGTAGATCGCTTACATGAAGCAGGTTTAGATAGAGTGAATTTAAGCTTAGAGACATTAAATTCAAATAAGGCTAAATTACTATATGGCACCCCTGCTTATAGCGTTGAGAAAGTAATAGAAGTCTGTGAATACTTAGTGAGAGAGACAAGTATAGATTTACATGTAACACCACTCTGGTTGCCGGGTATTAATGATGAAGATGTAGAGCAAGTCTTAGAGTGGGCTTTGAGAATAGGTGCTGGTAAGAAGTGGCCTCCTGTCACAGTACAGAAGTTTATTAAGCACAAGTATGGTAGAGGTCGTGGTTTAAGAGAAGTTTCGTGGAGTGATTTTTGGCGATTTATAGAATTCCTTGAGAGAAAATTAGGCGTGCGGTTGAAGTGGAGCATGGAGGAGTGGGGTATGACTTATACTAGGAGAGTAGAGGGCCCAATTAAACTAGGTGATGTAGTTGAAATAGTTGTAACTTCACGCGGATGGCTTAGAGGAGAATATCTTGGCGTATACGGGGATAAGTGTCTAGTTGCCATATCACCAGGCAAGTTAAAAGTGAAAATTGGAGGGAGTTATTTAGCTAGAGTTAAGAGTGTTAAAGACACACTTTACATAGTTGAACTTTTAAGAGAAGTAAAGTAGTTTAAATCAATAAGCATTAACCCTTCTTTCCTCTCTTTATTCTCAGTATGAGTATGCCTGTAAAGCCGTGTAACGCTAATGCCAATCCCATTAGTGAGAGAGCGTAGGCTAAAAGTGTGAGTATGAAGTTCTTAGGCAAGATCTCGAGAACTATTAAAAAGGAGAGCATCCAGCCTGATATTAACATTAAAAAACCAATAACGAGCTCTACTAGTTCTTTTAAACTCTCAGGCATATAACCAACATTTCACTTTTCTTCCATCTTGTATCTCTATTAATGATGGTTCTTCTCTCTTACATTTATCCATGACATATGGGCATCTAGGCCAAAGTCTACATCCAGGTGGTGGATTAATTAAGCTTGGCGGTTCACCTGGAAGCGTCTTCTTAATTGTAAACCTATTTTGGGGATCTGGGTCTGGTAACACACTTATTAATGCTTCTGTGTAGGGGTGTTTTGGTTTTTTAATAATATCTCTCGCATCTCCGATCTCTACTATTTGCCCCGCATACATTACCATGATCTCGTCTGAGAAGTGTTTTGCTGTTGCAAAGTCATGTGTTATGTATATTACTGTTAAATCGTATTTCTCTTTGAGTTCTCTAAACATTGTTAATATCTCTATTCTAACTGATGCATCTAGCATAGAGACGGGTTCATCTGCTATGACTAGTTTAGGTCTTAATATTAGTGCTCTCGCAATAGCCACTCTCTGTAATTGGCCACCACTAAGCATGTGTGGATACTTAAATACGAAGTCTTCTGGTGGTGTTAAACCTACTTCAGTTAACATTTCACGAACTCTCTTAGACCTCTCTTCTTTAGGTATTCCATGTATTTTCATAGGCTCTTCCAATATACCTTTAACTGTCATAAATGGGGGCATAGCAGCGTAGGGGTCTTGTTGTACAAGGCCTACTTGCCCAGTATACCATTTTCTAATAATTGTTCTCGGGAGTTTCGTGAGATCTCTGCCCTCAAATATAATACTACCACTAGTAGCTGGAATTAACCCCATTATTGCTCTCGCTAATGTAGTTTTACCACAACCAGATTCTCCAACAATAGCTACTATTCTACCACGTGGAATATTAAAAGTTACTCCATCAACAGCTCTCACATAGCCAACTATAGAGAGTAATTTTCTAACTGGATGCCACACCCTGAGATCTTTAATTACCAGTATATCTCCTCGACTCATATTTTCACTTTTCTCCATAAAGCCAACACCTCACATACTCCTCGGACCCTGTTTTAATCACAGGCGGTATTTCCTCACATTTAGGCATAGCATATCTACATCTAGGTCTAAATCTACAACCTTTAGGTGGATTTATTAGGCTTGGTGGTGTGCCAGGTATAAATGTCACTGGGACATCAGACCTCAGTCTTGGAACACTTCCAAGTAGACCTTTACTATATGGGTGTAGCGGGTCAACATAGACCTTCTCAGCAGGACCTAGTTCAACTATCCACCCAGCATACATTACTGCAACTTTATCAGCTAGCTCACTTGATACTGCTATGTCGTGTGTTATAAATATGTATGAGAGGTTTATTTTTGATCTGAGCTCTTTTAACATATTTAATATGTTAGCTTGAGTCATAACGTCTAATGCAGATGTTGGCTCATCTAATATAACTATTTTTGGATTTGTTATAAGAGATATTGCTATGACAACTCTTTGTCTCATACCACCACTAAGCTCAAATGGATATCTCCACAAGAAGTCTTCTGGTATCCCAACTCTCTTAATAATTTCTTTTGCACGCTCAATAGCATCTGTTTTAGGTACTTTGAAGTGTATTACTAATGGCTCGATCATGTGATCTACTACTCTAATGACAGGGTTTAATGAGCTGATAGCCGCCTGTGAGACATATGTTATCTTCCTCCACCTGATTTTTGAGTCAAAATCCTTATCACTCATTCCAATGGTTTCAATACCATCAATTACTACACTACCGCTGAGCTCTGCAACATTTCTCGGCAGAAATCTTATAACAGCCCGTGCTAGAGATGTCTTACCACAACCAGACTCTCCAATTAATGCTATTGTCTCGCCTTCTCTAAGTCTAAAGTTCACATCTTCAACTGCTCTCACTAATCCACTCATAGTTCTATAGTACATTCTAAGATTTTCTACTCTTAACACCTCTGACACTCTAAATCACCACATAGTATTAGAGCTCTCTTAGTCTTGGATTAAATATTCTATCTAGTGTAAATCCTATTAGTGCAAAAGCTATAGCCATAAAGAACAATGCTATTGCTGGACCTAGTATCCAGTGATAATGCCCCTGAGTAAGAGCTGCATTTTCATAGGCATCTTCAAGTACCTTACCCCACGTTATAAGCCTCGGATCAGATACTCCGAGAATAGCTAAAGCTGCCTCTAAGAATACGAAACTCGGTATAGCTATTACAATGTTTGGTATAAGTACTGGTATTACTCTTGGAACCATATATCTAATTATTATTCTAGCACTACTAGCACCATATGCTCTAGCAGCCTCTATATATGGCATCTCCCTGATCTGTAGAAACATCGCCCTCATAGTCTTTAAGCCACTACCCCACACGCTAAACAATATTATAATCCATAACATCCCCCACAAATCTAATCCATAAAACAATCTCAACATTATAATAGTTGGTAGAAATGGAATTATCATAAATATTTCATTAATACGGGCCATCGCATTATCTAATACTCCACCATACCAGGCACTAATAGCGGCTAATACCATTGTAAGTAATGTTGAGAGTACAGATGCTGTTAATCCAAATGCTATTGCAATAGGTGCACCCCACGCTATGGCCATGAAGAGATCTCGGCCTAGTCTATCAGTGCCTGCAATTCCGTAAATAGTGCCATGTATTAATACCCTTATCTCTGCAGTGGCGTTTATATCTGTTGAGTAAATACTGACTACGAGCTTATATGTTCCATTTAATGGCTTATATATACCTTTTTCAATAAAGAGTTTATCGTCAATAAATAATAGTTTTACAGGCTCTATTTTACTAACATCTACATCTACACCATAGGTTTTCTTGACAACTTCAGCGTAATTTAATTGAATACGTGAGAGCTCTCCAGGCTTTACTTCAAGAGTTTTTAGTATAGTACCAGCTGTGTAAAACCCTCCCTCCAGCCTAATTTCTAGGCCATTAGGCTTTACAAGTATTAGGTCAACATAGACTTTTTCTGTGGTGTTTACGTAAACTTCATATTTACCACTTGATGGAAACTCGTCATACTCGTAGTTAAAGGTGATCTCGGTAATAACACTTAGTATTCGTTGATTACCTACAGCGAGAATCTCACGCTCTTTATATAGATCTTTACACATCGTTAAACTCTTATTTTCATATATCTCCACTACACACTCAGTTAAGTTTGCTACTCGCGAGTCTAATATAAGAGAACCCCTCAGTTCTCTCTTACCTGTGAATACTGTAATCCACTCTGGTTTAGCAAATTTAGGATACTCAAGCCATGCCTCGGGATTATTCCACAAAACAATGGCTTCTTCAAAAGGCCAAGTTACTTCTGCATATATAGAGAGCCCAATAAAAAATAGTAGAATAGCTATTCCCAGTATAAAAGACTTATAGTGCAATGCTCTTCTAAGTAATATTAGAGTTCTCCGACTCATACTACTCGCCTCCTACTCTAACCCTTGGGTCAACAATACCATATATGAAGTCTAGTGCAATTACGCTTATTGCTAGTAAATATGCATATACCGCTATTATACCTACAATTACTGGTGAATCGTTTCGCGCTATAGCCTCCGCAAGTACAGATCCTAGCCCGGGCCATCTAAATATACTCTCAGTAATAATCGCGCCCATCCACGATCCTATGAGCGTGAGTACAAGTGTAGTTATTATTGGTGGAAGTGTAGGTCTGAGTATATATCGTCTCTCAATGATCCGTGGAGGAATGCCGCGTGCTCTAGCATATTCTACATACTCCTCTGTTGAGAACATTAAGAAAAATGTCCTATAGTAGTAGACGCCTATAGGCACATATGCTATTAGCCAAGAGAGTAGTGGTAATATCATGTGTCTCATAATGTCTAGTGCTCTTAAGAGAGGATCTGGGGGTGTTTCAGGGCTTATCATACCTCCGCTTGGTAATATTTTTAGCCAGAAGGCGAATATTATGATCATAAATAACCCGTAGAACCAACCGGGCATTGAAGAGAGAGGTGCTAGTGAAACTGCTAATTTATCAAGTATTGTTCCATATTTTCTTGAGAGCATTAAGCCTAAAAACAGCTCTGCAAAGAATATTATTAAGTTAGCTGTTGTAAATAGTAGAATTGTATTTGGAAGTCTCTCAATAATAATGTCCCAGACTCTCGAAGATCCTGTATCACTATGCATATATATTGCTCTTCCAAGATTAAGTGTTAAAGCATCTCCTAAATAGTAAAACACCCTTATAGCAAAGGGTTTATCAAGTCCTCTTGCCCGTTTTAAGATCTCAACTTGTGTTTCTACCCATGACGTTTTACACTCTTCAATGCAGTTTCTTAGAGCTTCCTCTTCTTCAATACCCTTAGCTAAACACTCTTGTTTACACCTCTCTTCTATCTGCTTTCTCATAGTGGGGTCTTGAAAAACCATGCCAACTGAAAATCTAATGTCAGCCTCAATTATCTGATCTATTTTACCGCCAAGATTAGCAATAATAACGACAAGTAACATTCCAAGTACTAGGGCAGCTAGTACTGATGCGCTTCTAACACCTACAAATCTCAAATATCGCACTATTTCTCTTCTCCTACGTGCAGCACTACTCACAACTATTACCCCCTTAACACTTTATTCTACAAAAAGCTTATTTAAAAATATTTGACATACACATAGCGTTCAATATGATTTTTGGCGATTAACAAGAAGAAGATCTTTATCTAATAATGTAAATATATCCTCTGTAGCTAATGATCAGTTCTTCTTTAAACGCTATTAGAAGCGTGAACACTATATAGCTTCTTAAGCTAGTTTAAATTGAAGAGTTGAAAAGAAGTATTAGGAAAAAAGAGTTTTAAATTATTTCTTCCTCGTGAGGAACACTATGAGCGCTATGACCACTAAGACAACCACTACTATTATTGCAATCATCTCTGGCGGGATCGCTGGTGGAGGTGTTGTTGGAGTTGGAGTAGGTGATGGAGTTGTTGGCGGTGGTGTTGTTGGCGGAGTTGTTGGAGTTGGAGTAGGTGATGGAGTAAGTGTAGGTATTGGGACATATGGCTTTGCTACTATGACTATTTCCTCAGTGGTTGGAATACCGACTATTCTTGAGACAGCTATCATTTTAATTGATACTGGTCCTGGTGCTAGTTTACTTGTATCTGCCTCTGTGAGTTTTACTCTATATACACCTTCTTCTACAAGCTCAGCTAGTCCTGTAAATCTACCTCCTAAGTGTGTTACTACATATCTCACAAGCTCTACGTATTCGGATTTATATGGTTCACCTGTAGGCATGAGAACTTTAATGGTTATTTCAGCTTCTTTACCAATTGTTACTTCTGATGGCGCTTCTATTTTAACAACTGGTCTTGGTGGTTCAGCTAGGAACGCATATTTATCTGCTCTATCAACATGTTCTCTGAAGGCTTTAATAGTTACTGTTCTAGCAGCATAGTCTACTTTTTCTAGGTAGAATGGCCCATTACCAACCCAGAAGTGGCCTTTAGCTGTATACCAGTTCTTTAAATTAGTATACCTAGTAACAGCCTCAGTCTCCGTAACATAGTCTTTTAATACTTCTCTATATGGTATCCACTTCTCAGCAATAGACTTATCAACATACCCAGCAATAATGCTTAGTGAAACACCTCCTATCAAGTTAGCCTGGTCAACTCCCAATAAGTTAGCCTTATCTGAAGTAAATGCTAATCTACCATCTCTCTCAGCTCTAGCAATCATCTCAACAACATGCCATGGTCCGGGACCCTGACTATAATATGGCCAGAAAGCGTTTGCCGCACTGCTTGCACTCCACTCAGCATCCATATACCATATATCAGTGTAGTATTCTATTATAAGTGGATCTTTCTGAACTATTTTGAATCCTCTAAACTGTGATAGCCAAGACTGGAAGCTTGGTACATATGCTGAATCATATAGTTTACTACCTGGGCATGCCCTGTCAAATGTGATTATAAATGTGTAGACTATATCTGCTAGGCTGAATAAGCTACCATCATGCCACTTATAGCCATGGAACAAGTTTTCATCGTAATATACTACAACTTTAACTAAAGATGTTGTTTTAACTTCCGGCGTCACACCAAAAGCTCCTAGTAGTTCTGGTTTAACCTTAACTTCTCCAACGGTATATATTTTTGTAGTATTACAGTCAAATAGCAACCACGCGTCATCTGGAACCTTGTTCTCATCGACAAATTCTAATGTAACCCAGTCAAGTGACTTAAAGACTGGTAATCCCTTCTGCACGTAAACCTCAGCTTTTTTAACTCTGTGTGGCCAATATAGACCAGAGTATGGGTCTGGCTCTGTAGCAGTTTCTCCAGTAGCTCTAATTATGGTCTGATCATAGATCCAGTTACTACCGCCAACAGGATTCCAGGGCTCTACGAGAATACTTCTCATAGAAGTCTTAAGTTTACCTCCAACTTGACCTACAATTCTAATTGTCCATGGCCATAGCCATGCACCAGAATATCCGCCAGCGAGATCTGATGCTAATACTACGTGTGGTCTTCTAGGCCATACTGCAACTCTATTAACTATGAATATTCTTTGATTTTCCTCTTTCATAGATAGCCATAATGCCTTAGTCATTAGTTCTCTTCTCTCTTCTAGAGAAGTGAAGTTTAAGTTCCAGAGTCTTTCAGCTACCTCGTAGAACTCTGGAGTATTAATAATCTTCTTCCACAAGGTTTCAGGTCTACCGAGCTTTGTGTAGAAGAAGCCGAAGTTACCGCTTTGATCTCTATCTACGACTGTAGTGATCCAGCCACCGGTATATATGTGGAATGTTCCATCATCAGGATCTGCGCGTATCCAATATGGTGCGAGGTCTCTACTGGTACCATAATATCTTAGAACAGTAAATCCTAATAGCTCTAGTTGTGCTGATACGTAGTCGCCTATGTCTTTTCTTAAATCCTCTGTTCTAATTAGGAAGATTATTATTACTGGTGCACCTTTATAATACCATTTACCTTCTACTAGAGTAGCACCTAGTTTTGGCATTTCTTCAAATATAATAGCCTTTCCTTTTTCAAAGTCATATTTATATGTTTCTTCAATTTCCATTAATACGTCATATAGTCTACCATAATCTGGGAAGTTTGGTGTTATAGCTGTATATCTTGGTTCAGCTAATCCACCAAATATTTGTGTCGCTATAAACTCTCTGTTTACAATATAATGCATAGCTTCTCTAATTCTCCTACTGCAGAACGGGTTCATTAGTATTTTTCCTTCAACTTCAGGTCTTGGTAGTTTACTTGGATTAGGAAAGACTGGCTCAATTATTTCTCCAGTTGTCTCATTCATTTTACACCTGTAGTTAAATGTTAACTCGTAGTATAGACCATAAGATACAGTGTAAGGTAACTTTGCATCTTGTATTCTCTTAAACGTACCAGGATCATCTACGGTGTCATGCCACCAGTCAATTTCACCAGCTATTAATCTCTCAATACCAATTTCAGGTCTACTAGAATCAAATACTATTTCATCTACCCATGGTCCTCTAGGAACTTCCTGCGCCTGTACAGGTATTATGTAGAGTAGGCTTAGAGCTAGTAGTACCGCTAGTATCATACTTATTAAAACTTTACTCATTTTTAGAGACACCTACCTAAGATCTAGAGTAGCGGCAGGATTTATAAGCTTTACGTACTCTGGCTTATAACTTTTACCCTAAGACTCCTAGTAGAAAACTATATTAGGTAGTGCGGGGGGTGGGATTTGAACCCACGCAGGCCTACGCCATCGGGTCCTCAACCCGACCCCTTTGACCAAGCTCGGGCACCCCCGCACTATACTTATTTTTACTTTAAGTAAGCTTTAAATTCTTAAATATGTTGTTCTGAGTGTAACTATCTTGGTGTATGAGTTATGTATAAGTCTATTAGTCTAGATAGTTACCATGTATTACATCCAAGACCAGTTTACTTAGTTGTCTCACGTAGTAGTAGTGGTAGATTGAATGTTATGGCTGCTTCTTGGGTTTCACCGGTCTCAGATGAACCTTTTCTAGTTGCTCTCTCAGTGTGGAAAGGTAGTTTGACATATCAATATATTAGAGAAACAGGTGAGTTTACGATTAATATTCCTAGTGAGAAACAAGTTAACATGGTTTTCAAAGCAGGCTCTATAAGTGGCCGTGAAGTAGATAAGTTAACGCTACTAGGCTTAAAGATCATGCCATCGAAGAATATTAACACGCCTGGATTAGAAGACATGCTGGGTTTTCTTGAGTGTAAAGTAGTTAAAGAGATAGATCTCGATGAATCTACAGTATTTATTGCTGAGGTTAAAGCTATATATGTGAGAGAAGATCTTTACACTAAATATGGGTGGGATCTATCAAAGACGAGAATACTACTACACCACGCTGGAAGAGGCTTTACTACTAGTAGTAGGCTTATTTTAGCAGAGAAATAGCTGTTCACGTCTAATCCTCATAGACAACTTTATAAGCTGAAAGCTCACCATAAACTTATTGTGAGAGAATGCCCCGCGTAAAGACTAAACTTGTCTCTTGGGAGGAAATTGTAGATTGGTCAATGCACCTCGCAGATATAATTATTAGAGATAACTATAGACCAGACCTCTTAGTAGCTGTCTCACGTGGAGGCTTTGTACCTGCAAGATTACTATGTGATTTTCTAGGTGTAGAGAACCTCATGAGTATTCAAAGTCAACACTGGACCGAGGCTGCTAAAGCTGAGGAAAGAGCTATTTTAAAATTCCCCTATAATATAGATGCGAGTGGACTAAGAATCCTAGTCGTAGATGACATTGTTGATACAGGAGAAACCTTAGCTTTAGCTAGAAATTACATTAGAGATCATTGGAGACCGCTCGAGGCGAAAACAGCTGCATTACAATGGATTAGTCCTGTAGCTAAATTTAAACCAGACTACTATTACATTGAAGTTAAAGAGTGGATTTGGTTTCAATACCCATGGACAAGACTAGAAGATACATATCAATTCATTAAGAGAATGCTCACAGAGACATATAAAGAGACCGGTAAGACCGAGTGGACTTACGAGGAGATCGTGGGTGGTTTTAGAGAGTGGTATGGTATAGATGTAGGTGATGAATACTATAAGAGAGCTCTAAAAGTACTCGTGGAAAAAGGTATTATAACATATAGTGAAAACACTAAAAAATACAAAATAGTGGTGTAACCCTGTGCTAGTAGAGCCCCAACTTAAAGCTGAAATAGGTATTATTGGTGGTAGTGGTCTCTACGAGTTACCCGGGATAGAGAATATTAGAGAAATAAAGGTCTACACACCATATGGCATGCCAAGTGATAACATTATTATCGGTGAACTTAGAGGTAGAAAAATTGCTTTTCTAGCTAGACATGGACGTGGACATAGAATACCGCCACATAGAGTTAACTATAGAGCTAATATCTGGGCTTTAAAAACACTTGGCGTTAAATGGGTATTAGCGGTCTCAGCTGTTGGTAGTCTGAGAGAAGATTATAGGCCAGGAGACTTCGTACTACCCGACCAGTTTATAGATATGACTAAGGGTATAAGACCTCACACGTTCTTTGAGGGAGGTGTAGTAGCACATGTAAGTACAGCTGATCCATTCTGCGATCACTTGAGGAAGATTATATTAAAAGCTAGCTTAGAGTTTCCTGATATTAGAATTCACAATAGAGGAACATACGTATGTATTGAGGGTCCTCGCTTTAGTACTAGAGCTGAGAGTAGGGTGTGGAAAGATGTCTTTAAAGCAGATATTATTGGAATGACTCTTGTTCCAGAAGTGAGTTTGGCTTGTGAAGCACAATTGTGCTATGCAACTATAGCTATGGTTACTGATTACGATGTATGGGCTGAGAGACCTGTTACAGCTGAAGAAGTAATGAAGACTATGAGTGAGAACGTTGCAAAAGTTAAAAGACTAATACCCCGAGTAGTAGAGCTATTACCAAGCGAACCAGATGAGAAAGAATGCAGTTGTTGCAAAAGCTTAGAGACAGCACTTGTCTAGAACAAGCCGAGAAAGCTCTCTCACACATAGAGGAGAAAGCTAGAGAATATTCACTACTAATTGAGTCTTTTTTAAATCAAACTAGTGAAGACCTCTACATAACATATACGGGTCTCGGCTATTTACCAGCTAGTATAATGTACTGGTATTTAACTATAATGTCAAGTAGCTCAAAGTGTATTCTAGGAGAAGTTGAAGAGATCTCACTACACCTACTACCATATAGAGAAAAAGGCTCAATACTGGCTTTTAGCATAGAAGAGTACTCTAAGCTCATATCAGCATTACACGCGATAAAAACACTCGAATACCAATACTTAGCCTTTGCACAACTACCTCTTGACGAGAGATTACAAACACTACTAAAACACTACAATGTGAAAACATATAGCGCTAACAACCCTGTTGAAGCTTCACTACTACTAGGACTCTCAGTATTTCACGCTCTCGCGAGAAAACACCGCGGTAATTTCCAGAGTAGAGGTCTACGACTAGCTAAACACGGTGAAGAGGGTTTTGCACAGTTTTTACCGTCTCTCATAGAGAAATATAGAGGTGTTCTCGAAGAAGTAGTAGAATCTAGAGAACCTATAGTAGTTTTCTCAAGTAGATTTCTTGAACCAGCTACACTCACACTTATATATGCTTTCAGAAGATCTAATTTACCAATACAATACGGCCTCACAGAGCTCTCTGAGAGAGTGGAAAAAGCCCTCTTAGTGTTCTCTAGTGTCGAGGATCGAGTTAGGAGAGAATATTGGGCGAGAGCGCCACATACAACACTAGAAATACTCATTAACACAGATCCTTTAGAAGCTGGAATCTATATAGCAATGCTCTCATATTACCTGCTATTTCCATGTGGTAAAAGTGAGAAGTAAATACTAAAATATCATAGAAGATAAAATACTCTAAAAACCAGCTTATATGTGGTGGGTAAATGTGAATTTAACAAAGAAAACATTGGGTTTGCTATTAATAGTACTCGTAGTAAGCACATCTATTCTAGTAGCAATACCCAATAATTACTACGTGGTAAGTGTAGGCTTAACTCTTTATGCAATCTCACTAATAATACTTTTAATTTACTGTGAAAAAATGCGTAGTATGCGTGAATTTCAAGGTGTCTTACAATTAATAGTGTTTTCAACTTCAATAGGTGTTCTTCTGGGCATGTTCTTCTCGCCTACACTACTCTCATTACTTACAGCAATATCTATTGGCATGTTATTATTGATCTACACTATTTTATCTACGAGGTGGTATGTGTGAAAATAGCTGTAATAGAATATAGGAGTACACCTCCCAGATCAGCTCAAGAACTCTTAGAGGCTATTGAAAGGAGAAATCACACTCCTATATATTTAAAAGCACATATATTAGACGCTGTAATATCGGGGAGAGATATCATTATATATCATGGAAAAGAAGAGGTTAACATAGATGCTGCTATACTTAGAAATATAGGTTTCTTCTTAAGCCTAGAGGTCTTTATGAAGAGGCTTGGTGTCTTAGAAGCTCTAGCACAGAAAATCCCAGTTGTAAATAATCCCGTGGCGTCTTTCACGGCTAGAGATAAGTGGAGATGCCTTCTTAAATTATCTATGAGCGGTATTCCTGTCCCTGAGACACTTATAACTGAAAACCCGTTTTCAGCTATGCACTTTGTATCTATCAGGAAGAAGGCGGTATTAAAGCCTATTATGGGTAGTCTAGGTCTTGGTAGTGTTTTAATAGCTGATCCAGACGTGGCTTTTAACACAACTAGGAGTTTAAGAAATGCAGGTATACCGAGTTATTATCAAGTTTACCTTGAAAAACCAGGATATGATTACAGGGTCTTCGTAGTTGGTGATCAAGTGATTGGCGCCATGAAGAGAACTAGTAGTTATTGGAAGACAAATATCGCTCAAGGAGCTCAAGGTATAGCTGTTAAAGTAGAAGAAGAACCTGAAATATGTAATCTCGCATTAAAAGCCACTAAAATATTGGGCTTAGAATACGCTGGCGTAGACATAGCCTATGATACTATGACGCAAAAACACTATGTTCTAGAAGTAAACGCCTTCCCACACTGGGAGGGTTTACGTAGAGCTACTGGCGTAAATCCACCAGACTACATTGTAGAATACATTATTAATAAAGCTAAGCGATAACGAAAATAAAAGAGTTCTGAGGTATAAATAAATTTACAAGTGATGAGTAGTAAACCGTCAGATTTGTGATGAAGAGCTCTCAGACTGAATACTGTTCGCACAATTGAGATCACCTCATGTTAGATATATTTAGAGAAATCAATAATAATATTATTATTGATGATTACAACATGTATATAGCTTCTCCTAACATTGCAAGTGAGCGTGAAGAGATTATTCAGGAGGGGTTAGCTAAGCTCATAGTTCCTCGAATAGAGCTTTATAAGAGAGAAGACGGTAGTATAGAGCCTGCTTGGATGCCTGTTTTCTATAATCCACATGCAGTAGTGAGTAGAGATCTCACAGTAGTGTTTTTAAAGACTACTATGAATACTCGTAACTTCTTCTACATCGACCTCCTCTCGGGTACAGGTATTCGTGGTATTAGAATAGGGTTAGAAGTCGGTGGTTATGGATTACTAAATGATGTTGATCCAAGAGCCTACTATTACATTAAAAGAAATATTTCACTAAACAAGCTGGAGGAAAGATTAGAGGCATATAATCAAGAAGCTAATACTCTATTAAACATGTTAGTGTTTTCAGGAATATTCGTAGACTATATTGACGTCGACCCCTACGGATCACCAGTACCCTTCATAGACTCAGTATTTAAACCTTTAGCTAAAAGGGCTTTTATTGGTATATCAGCAACAGATCTAGCACCTCTCTCATGTACACATCCACATAAGACTCTGGTAAGATATTGGGATAGATGTATTAAAGTTGACTTCAGCAAGGAATATGCACTTAGACTACTACTAGCTAATATAGCCCTGAGATCCGCTGCACTAGGCTTCTCTATTACACCTTTTCTCTCAATGGTACATAGACACTATGTAAGGGTCTTTTTAGAAGTAGAAAGGAGCTATAGTAGGGCATATAAACAGATCAGTGGATGCCTAGGCTACATATGGTATTGTCCAGATACACTTGAACGTGGCTACACTAAAGAAGCTATTGATGTACCAAGTTGTTCTAGTGGTAAAAAACCCGTAGTGTTTGGAAAGATCTGGATATGTAATACTACAATCCCAGAGATTGCAGAGAGAGCTCTACGTGAAGTTAATACTATGAACTTCTTAAACCCAGATACTATAAAAATACTTGTACTCTTAAAAAACGAGGCAGAAATAAATACACTATATGTTAGATTAGATAAACTATGTGGTGTTCTAAAAATAAATATGCCTAAAATCAACACATTAATTACCAAGCTCAGAGAGAAAGGGTTCAAAGCTACAAGAACACATATGGATATTCGAGGGATAAAAACAACAGCTCCACTCGAAGAGTTAAAAGAAATACTCCTTAAATCCTCGTAAAATCAAATACATTAAGTCCTCTAAATAATAGTTCATTTCAGAAGCTAAGAAATAAAAGTATTTTTAAGCAGTAGTATAAACTATACCGGGTGTAGTATTTGTGTCTGAGGATCTCAGAGCTCGCGTCTTCTCTGTTCTTAGGAAAAATATAAATGAATCTGGCGAAGGTACTCTTGTGGTAATTAGAGTTGAAGAGGGTGATGAAGAAGCCCTATTTATTGAGAGCGATGAATTAGTATTTAAAACACCTATTAAGTCTTTAACTGGTAGAGAGAATGCTGCACTTATAAGCTTTCTCTCAAGAACATTAAAAATACCTTCTTCAAAAATAGACATTGTTTACGGCGTACGTGAACGCGTTAAACGCGTATTGATCTCTGATATAGACCCAGACGACCTTATAACAAAACTTCTAAGAGTTGTTAGATTAATTTAAGCTCGCGGAGGACCTCTAAAGGTAGTGTTCTCCTATATACTTCTCTATTCTCCATGTTTAATACGACTCTTTTAGCATCCTTAATTTCACTGGTGATCTCCGGGTCACTTAGATTATAGTGAACAACTAGAATTACGTGTTTACCAGATTTTAAAAGCTTTAATAAAAGTGGCTTGAAAACTGGGAGTTTGAGTTCCATGGGTCCAACCTCGTCTACTCCAACAACCAGGGCCTCACTAATAGCTCTACTCAGGGCTTTCTCTACAAGACGTGAGGCTTCATTTATAAGTACACCATAAGATCCCACTTTCACAGAACTAGGATACTCTCTCTTAGCAAGCCATGTCTCTTCACTTGTCAGTAAATCCACTATTTTAAATCCTATTCTTTTACCACTAACTCTTACCTCAGGTGTAATTATACCTCCTACAATAATTCCTTTATCCTTCAATGAAGTTACAATAGTATTGAATAATGTAGACTTACCTACACCTGGTCTACCAGTTATTACTAGTTTCATTTTTAACCACGTGTTTTCTTTAAAATAGCGTTTTTTACGTGTTTAATATCGGCAAGGGACTTTACAACTACTAAGGGCGCGTTTACTAGGTCAGCTATTTTCTCTGCATTCTCTATTTTACTTCTGAGGAGGCCGTTTGTATTGATGGCTTTTGTGATAGGTATGATCATTGTGTTGTTTTTAACAGCGATATCTATAGGTGTCCTTGTGAAATTTAAAAATAACTTATTGAGTTTTGAAGCTAGTTCCCACAAGACTTCTTCAATTTCATCGCGTGGGGTATCACTAGTTATTTCCTCACTGTACATTATCCCCTGTTGATTTGCAAAATCTAGATCTTCAAAAATATCTTCCCCAATGAGCTCTGCTAGTATTAGCCCCTTATCCACAGGTACTAGTAGCTCTCCGCGCTCATATAAATATATAGTCTTCTTAGTTACTTTTAGTAACTCTGCTAACTCACCCCTGGTATATCCATATTCTCTTAATTTCTCTCTAAACACCTTACTATCTATCTTTAAGTAATATCCACCTCTACTATATATAACTATAGGTTTCTCATTCTTAGTGAGGTATTTCTCTAGAGTTCTTACTGTTACGGCGAAAACTCCTCGTTTCTCATATATAATGTCATCTTCAAGCTCACTACTACCTCTCCTAAGAGCTATTAGTAGTGATACTGCACTATACGCCTTACCACTCTTTTCTAAGTCTTCTAACTCCGCTTTACTCACTTCTTCGAGGTCTTCTGATACCTTAATAACCAGTGGTTTACCTATATCCCTATATGCCACTATATCTATACCTCTATTCTCAGGCGGGTAAGATATAATCTCTACTCTACACCCAGCTCTCCTAAGTATAGATGTTGTTTCTTCAGTTAACTCTACATTCTTCATAGTGTTTTAGCCTAAGAGATAATTTAATTAAAAACAATTAAAAACTTATTTAATCTTCCCAAAACCCGTTAATACTTACTTTCTTCTAGTATAACGTGCAAGTATCATTGCATGGTCTTTATCATAAGGCTCTAAGTGAACTACGCTTAATATTTCAAAGCCTCTCTCTTTAAGTACATTTATTTCTCTCTTGTATATTTCACTAGGCTCTTTAGTTACATCAATACTCCTCGCTTTAATAGCTAGCAGTAAGTAACCTGAGTCTTTTAGAAATACATCAGCATTATCAGCTACTATAGCCGCTTGTTCTGGCTGAGCTATATCAGCGTAAATGCCGTCTACTAGTTCAACTATGTGTCTATAATCTAAGGGCTTTCTAGCATCAGCTAATATTGGATAAAGGTTTTTCCTAACATCTGCAACTATAATAAATTCCCTCATAACTCTAGGTGCTATGTCAACGCCGTATATTCTTCCACGTAACCCCACAATATCTGATATATGGCTAGCTGTGGTACCTGAGGCTACTCCTAAATAGAGTATTCTATCTCCCTCTCTAATCGGTTGATCGTCAAGTCCTTTAAGTAATGCTGCAGCTAGTTTACTTCTAAATGCATTCCACTCTCGAAACTCTAAATTACCTTGTTTAAATAACCTCTCACCATATACTCTATGACCTGGTACTAGGTTCTTTGTTGCTAACCTTATTGAGCCATCTTCAAGTTCTACTACGTAAACTCCATAGTACTTCTCATGGGGTCTTATAGAGAGAGCTGTACTCACAAAATACACCTATTTCTTTTTTCCCTCTCCCTCACTCTTCTTCTTTCTCTTCTCAGGTGTTTTAACCTTCTCTACTTTTGGTGGTGGCTTAGGGTAAAGTTTCTTAATTTCTTCTACTCTCTGCTGAAACTCTGCTAGAAGCTTATCACCAACAAATCTACCCGTGAAGAGGTCTACTTTAGCTGCTATAGCTAGCTTAGCTGCAAGGGCTCTTGCAATTTTACCTCTCTGCCACCTTGGAGCCCTATGTATTGCTGGATGTTGGAATATAACACCATGTTTTGGTGGTTTACCACCTGTTCTCAGCGCTCTAAATAGAGCTTTTTCCGCACCTAATACTTGTATAGTGCTAGCCGGTAATCTAGCCATTTTATCTAATCCACCGGCTAAACTTAGTAGTCTAGCACCTAACTTAGAACCCACTAGTGCTGCTATATTTGGAGCTACTTCTTTCATTACAGCCTCAATATAGTCTTCAAGGGTGTCTCTAAGCTTATATAAGTCCAGTATTATACCTGCTAATACTCCAATGTAATTCAAGTCGAAATCACTCAATTCAGCCCCAATACTGCTACTAGCCGCTGACGCTATTTTCTCAGCTCTATCCTCTGTGATATCTAGTTTAATAAGGTTCTCCACTGTGAAATTAGCTCTATCTCTAAGCTCATGTACTAGCCTAGCATACTCCAAGTGATCTTTTACTAGCTCGTCTAGTTCTGGGAAGTGTAAACTATACCACTCTCTCAACCTAGCAACATATAGGTTTATTGTCTTATCAATATCATCTATAGCTCTAATAGCCTGAACTGCTAATAAGTCTCTTTTCTGTGCAGCTCTTCTTAGTTTTCTCCTAGTACACTCTAACATCACTTCATGTAGTTTTTCAAAATACCCCTCAACACTTGTAGTAAAGCCATATTTAACTGCTAATTCAGGTAATTTTTCTCTTACTTGAAGAATGGGTTTTGATCCTAATAAAACTACTGGTATAAGCCCCTGTGAAGAAGCAGCCTTAGCTGCCGAGTAAGATTCAACAACTACGTCACTAATACCTTTTTCCTTCAATTTACTGAATAATTCTATGAGTTGTGGTGTGAGATCTCCTCTCTCAGTACTTATAACATACTCTACTAAGTCATCAAATTTTTGAGGAGCAGCTATAAATTCCACAACCTCTCCACTTTCATTCACAGCTATAACGCCTATAAGAGTCTCAATTACATAGACTCTAGTAGACATAAATATCAGCCTTAATAGGATAACTAGAACGGGTATTTAAATACCCCACTAACTAAGTATCTATAGAGGTGATTATGTGCCTACTCACGGCTCACTGACAAAAGCAGGTAAGGTTAGAAGTCAAACGCCAAAAATACCGCCTAAGCCGAAAAAGAATAAACCCCCCAGAGTTAGAAATAGAGTAGAATATGTTAAGAGATTTATTGTTAAACAACAACAAGAAACCGTTCCTCTACAGGCTTAAAACCCAGCACTTTTATTAATTAAAACCCCATGTTTAACACTCTATTCTCTAGTTCTAATTGAAGCTAAAATAGTTAACTAACCATATTAATTATAAAAAGCGGTAATTAATTATGAGAGTTTACTATGGTTATACTGGTCTAGTAGCAGAGCTCTTAGCATCTAGAGGTATTAAACCCGGAGATATCGTTACATTAGTTTTAAAAGATAATACCATACTACATGGTATTTTAATGCCTAGGCCGGTAATTTATAGCACTTCACAAGCAATTATAATTAAACTTGAAAATGGCTATAACATCGGAGTCAGAGTAGATAAAGTATTAGATATTCAATTAGTTGAAGCGAGATCTGCTGGGAAATCCCTAATTACTTCAAAAACCGCCCACATGGGGGGAGATCTGCCGCGAGTAACTCTAATTAGCACTGGTGGTACTATTGCTTCTAAAGTAGACTACGAGACAGGCGCTGTCACCCCCGCACTCTCAGTAGATGAGATAACTGAGTGGATTCCTGAACTTAGAGAAATAGCTTTAATTGATGTTAAAGAGTTAATGAGCATATTTAGTGAAGACATGACACCACAACACTGGGGGCACATAGCTGAAAATGTCTATAGAGAAATAACTAGTGGTGTAAGTGGAGTTATAGTAGCACATGGAACAGACACTATGACTTATACAGCATCTGCACTAGCTTTTGCTATACAAAATAAACCAGTACCAGTTGTTTTCGTGGGATCACAGAGAAGTAGTGATAGGCCTAGTACAGATGCCGTATTTAACTTAATATCAGCATTTCTAGTAGCAGCTAGAGCCCCCTTCGCAGAATCTGTAATCACCATGCATGCTACACCATCAGACCCCTATACACTAGTACATAGAGGTGTTAAAACGAGAAAAATGCACACTAGTAGGAGAGATGCTTTTCAATCAATAAATGACATTCCTATAGCACGTGTGGATCCAATTAAGCGGGAGATAAGAATTACTGGAAGAATTTTTGAATATAGAGATCCCTCAAAAACTCCTACTCTCAGAGGAAAATTTGACGAGAAAGTAGTACTCATAAAGGCTTATCCAGGAATACAAGAAGAAATAATAGATTTTCTAGTTGACAAGGGCTTTCACGGAATAATTATTGAGGGAACCGGGCTTGGCCATATAGCGAACAGAGTCATAGATTCTATTCGGAGAGCTGTAGAAAATAATATCCCTGTCGTAATGACTAGTCAGTGTCTATTTGGACACGTCAATATGAATGTTTATAGTACTGGGCGTAGATTACTCGAAGCAGGAGTAATTCCCGGGGGAGATATGTTACCTGAAGTAGCATATGTAAAACTCTCTTGGATACTAGGGTCTCTAACACGTGATGTAAAAGAAGTTAAAGAGTGGATGACTAGGAATCTCGTAGGAGAGTTAAATGAGAGACATTCATTAAAGCTTTACCCGAGGTGGCCTCATGAATAATATATTAGACTATAAGTCGCTAGGGTTAAAAGTAGGGCTTGAAATACACATTCAGTTAAATACTAAGAGAAAACTCTTCTGTCCTTGTCCAACTAGACTAGCTAATAGCCACATAGATGAGTTTACAAGATATCTTAGACCTGCTAGAAGTGAAGTAGGAGAAGTAGACCCAGCTGCACTCGTAGAGTGGAGTAGGAAGAGGACTTACCACTACTTAGTACCTTTAGAGGAGTCTTGTCTTGTAGAGGCTGATGAAGAGCCACCACACATGTTAGATAGAGAATCACTATTAGTAGCTCTTGCTGTGGCTAAAGCTCTGAATATGAAGATTGTAGATGAAGTACATGTTATGAGGAAAATTGTTATTGACGGTAGTAATGTTAGTGGCTTCCAGAGAACAGCTTTAATTGCGTTAAATGGCTATATTGAAGTTGAAGGGAGAAAAATAGGTATACAGACCCTGTGCCTCGAAGAAGACGCTGCAAGAAAAACCGGAGAAAGCGTTGCAGAAGTAGTCTACATGCTCGATAGGCTTGGAATACCACTCATAGAGATCGCTACAGCACCAGACATAGACTCTCCAGATTTAGCTCTCAAAGTAGCACTTAAAATCGGGCAACTTGTTAGATTAACTGGTAAAGCTAAGTGGGGTCTTGGTAGTATTAGACAAGACATTAACGTCAGTATTACAGGTGGAGCTAAAATAGAAATTAAGGGAATACAACACCTTTACATGATACCTTTAGTTGTAGAGTATGAAGTTAAAAGGCAATTAGAACTCTTAAAAATACGAGATGAACTGAGAGCTAGAGGCCTAAGACCTGAGGATATAAAGCCTAATATTATAGATGTGACAGAGGTCTTCAAGAATACTTCATCTAAAATTATAAAGAAAGCACTAGAGAGTGGTGGTATTGTAGCTGCACTAGTACTACCCAGTTTTAAAGGATTACTCTCAAGGAGTATTCAGCCAAATAGGAGATTTGGTACAGAGTTAAGCGATTATGCAAAAGCATGGGGGGGTGTTGGAGGAATCTTTCACACAGATGAATTACCAGGATATGGAATATCTGAGAGTGAGGTTTCAAAACTATATTCTACCGTGGGCGCTGACCCCACGAGAGACGCTGTGGTAATAGTAGCTGATAGCGCAGAAAGAGCTGAAAGAGCATTATTAGCTGTGGCTGAGAGAGCTTCACATGCTATTATCGGTATTCCAGAGGAGACTAGGGCTGCAAATCCCGACTGCACTACGAGATATATGAGACCTAGACCTGGAGCTGCACGCATGTATCCCGAGACAGATATACCACCAGTACTTATTACAGATGAACTTCTCGAAGAGGCCTCTAAATACACGCCTGAACATCCAGATGTAAAATACAAGAGGCTTATAGAAGAACATAAGTTGAGCAGGGAGCTGGCCTCTGCTTTACTAGGTGACCTCATGTTGGACTTCTACGAATATCTTGCTGATAAATATGGATATAAGGTCCCTTATACTGTGATAGCATCAATATTTATAAACACTATACCCATGTTGAGAAGAGAAGGTATTCCCGTAGATGAGTTAAGTGAGGAATCTATTGAGGACGTTGTGAGGCTTCTAGCTGACGGAGTTATAGCTAAAGAGGCTGTTCCAGACATCTTAGCCTATATGGCTAAAAATCCAGGAATAAATGCTTTAGACGCTGTAAACGCTCTTAAAATTAAAAAGTTAAGTATAGAAGAACTTGACACGCTTATAACGAGTACTATTGAGAAATTTAAAGCTAAGATATTAGAGAGGCCTGATAAAGCATTTAACATTGTGATGGGTGAAGTCATGAAGGCTGTGCGTGGAAGTGTAGATGGTAAATTCGTAGCAGAACGTGTTAAATATAAATTAAAAGAGCTCTTAAAAATAGAGTAAAATGGCGATGAGGAATACCTCCGGCAATGAGTAGTGATTTAAAGGCATTAAACCGAGCATAAATAATGATGAAACTAGCAATTTCTAGGAGGAGTGACTGTGCACGAGCGTGCTGATCTATATAAACGCTTAGTCTTCATGGTGTATACTTCGTGAGCCACGAGCTAAAAGACCTCTTGAGCTCTGTTAAAGAGATTACTAGTGATTCTAGTAAATACAGACGGCTTTTAGAAGAATCAACTAGTATTGTCACAATACCCCCTTGTGGTGGAGGCATAATTAAACCCGGCATTATTATTTTACCAAAAGCTCCCTGCTTTCTCTTTATTGGCGATTTACATGGTGATCTAAGCTCTGCACATAGTGTTTTAAAATCTATGTGGAGCGAGCTTACTGGAGAATGTATTACAGTGTTTCTAGGAGACTACGTTGATAGGGGGAGTTATCAGTTAGAAACACTTACATTAGTTCTCCTCTTAAAGAAAAATTACCATGAGAAGATAGTATTATTGAGAGGTAACCATGAACCCCCCACATGGTTAACACCATATCCACATGATTACCCCTATTATTTAAGCACCAGATTTAGCTCTACATGGAGAGATCTATATCAGACATCACTAAACTTATTTAATACTCTACCACTAGTAGCTATTCTAGAAGACTTCTTTATAGCTCTACATGGAGGACCCCCACTCACCGTCTTAACTAGTAGTAGTTGGCAAGATGCGTTTGAAGCTGGGAGAGAGGGGTTTTCAAGTAGAGTACTTGAAGAAATATTGTGGAGCGATCCTGTGGAAGAGGATCTAGAGTACTTAGAGTCTCCTAGAGGTGCTGGTGTCTTATTTGGTAAGAAAGTCACAAATAAGGCCCTGAAATTAATTAGGGGGAGATATATTATTAGAGGTCATGAAGCAGTAAACGGCGTAAAGACCAATCATAATGGCCTTGTATTTACAGTATTTACAGCGAGTATTGTTTACAACTTAAATTGCGCTGGCGTTTTAAAACTAGTATACAAGGAAAATAACTATATACCACAAGCACTCTGCATTAAACCAAGTTCTGAGCTTTAATAACCCGTTATTACGTGGTTTACAAGTGTGGTAATATGAAAAGCCAGTACAAGCGTAAACTAGTAGACTACATTGACAGCGCTGTAGGCGACATAATTGACGAGCTCGTTAACAAGTATTATAGTGATAGAGTTGAAGGCTATCAGGACTATGAAAGATTATTATACGCTATTGCAAGAGAAATTAAGAGAGAAGTACTACGTGGTAAGGGTAGTACTAGTGACATTATAGAGTATTTAAATAATCTCCGATCAAAGAGAAATGTAGCTAGTTTAATACTTAGTTACTTTATAAGTAAAGTACTAAATAGAGAGGAATAGTGCTTCTAGATAATTGGTGATATAGTATTCCTAGAAAACAAAAAAATACTCCAAGTAGGCGAAGAAAAGCTAAAGAGATTGAAGTTGAGGAGAGAAAACATTTACAAACACCTCAAGTTCAAGTAACTCGCGAGAAGACTACTAAGAAAACATCTACCAAGAGAAAAACTAGTAGAAGCAAGAAACATGATATTGATAAGTTATTTGAAGAAGCCTATGAACCTATGTTAGCCCTTCTCTCTCTCACAGATGATCTAAGCCTTCCAGAAGAGACCTCTAAGCAAATAGTTAGAGAGATAGTTGAAATGATCGCTTCTGAATATAGTAGTAAACCAAGTATAGACGCTATTTTGAAAAAAGCTAAAAGGAATATTCGCGTTCTCTACGAATATGTTGTCTCAAAGTTACTCGAAACTCTAGATAAACCTACGCCTGAGCAATTAGAGTATATAGTCTCTCATGGCTCAAAAACACTGATACCCGAAATTGGGAAGCTTTATAGATTAGCTCTAACGTATAAGAGAGAAGACTTAATTGAACAGTTAAGACACATATGGAATACTCATGGACCTAAAGGCATGGTAGAGTGCCCTAAATGTAAATTTAACGCCATTACACCTGAGAATTCTTGTAGTGTTTGTGGACATGTTGTAACAGAAGAATATATTCGGAGAGCTCTAAGTTTTACTGATAAATTTGAACTATACGTTAAAACAGCTAGTGTTGCTGAGTTAAATGAGGTTTTGAGGTATGGATATGTCTTAGTAGGTGAGAAGGGTGTTTATTATCCTAGATCTCCACGAGCTAGACTCGAGAACAACGTAGTATACCCAATATACCTGATCTCAAGTGAAATTTCTAAGATTACTGAGGAGATAAATTCTCGAGAACTACAAGTATAATTCGCTCTTAATTTAACATTATATTTTAACATTAATATTACGCTTTCTAAACACTTCTCTAATACCTCTTCTAATAACCTTAACATTTAACTCAACAGTATTGAGACATCCTATTTGTTCAAATACAAGTTCTCCTCTATAGTATACTCTAATAGTTGGTGTTTTGTAGATGTCGTGTTCTATTTCGGGGTGATCTTTCATATTAACTCTGCAGATTAGTATTCTCTGATCAATAACTCTCTCCAAGTTCTTTAGAGATTCATTAAAGATGTTGTTTTCACGAATGCCGGGTTCATAGAAGCCTACAAGTACTACTTCGTTACCATTTAGGGCTCTGATAAACTCTTCTTTACTTTTTAACTCGTACATTGTACATCAATCCTAATATACTTCTCTCTAATTCTCAGCTCTAAATAGCTTAAAAGTGCAGTATTGGTATTTATATTTCTTTATGATGGAGTGCCCGTGTTCAACATTATTGTCCTCATTAAAAAATTACATAATTATGTAAATAAGATTTATATAGAAGCCTTTTAATATCCATTAAAGGCTTACGAAGAGGGCGTAGCAATATGGCTCTCTATGGAATACCTGTATTAATACTCAAAGAGGGTACTAGGAGAACAGTTGGAAGAGACGCAATAAGAGCAAATATAGCTGCTGCTAAGGCCTTAGCTGAAGTACTTAAGACTAGTCTTGGACCACGTGGACTTGATAAAATGCTTGTTGATAGTTTTGGTGATATTACTGTAACTAATGATGGAGCTACTATTGTTAAGGAAATGGAGGTTCAACACCCAGCAGCTAAACTACTAGTAGAAGTTGCTAAAGCTCAAGATGCTGAAGTGGGTGATGGTACCACAAGCGCTGTAGTATTAGCTGGTACATTATTAGCTAAGGCCGAAGAACTCCTAGATCAAGATATACACCCAAGTATCATTATTGAAGGCTATACAAAGGCTCTTCGCGAAGCTCTTAGAATACTCAGGGAGATAGCAGTACCAGTAAATATCGAAGATAGAGATACCCTCAGAAAAATTGTGAGAACAGCTATTGCGAGTAAATATGTTGGTGGAGACATTGTATCAAGTAAACTCTCAGAGATGGCGATAGATGCTGCTCTTACAGTTTCAGAGAAAAAGCCCGATGAAACGAGGGAATTCAGAGTTGATGATGTTAAAATAGAGAAGAAGAAAGGTGGTAATGTACTAGATACACAGTTGATATATGGTATTGTAATCGACAAAGAGGTTGTTCACCCAGGTATGCCTAGGAGAGTTGAAAATGCAAAAATAGCCTTATTAGATGCTGCTCTCGAAGTTGAAAAGCCCGAGATAACAGCCAAGATCAACATTACAAGTCCAGATATGATTAAGGCTTTCCTCGACGAAGAGGCTAAAATATTGAAAGAAATGGTAGATAAAATTGCCGAAGTAGGTGCTAATGTTGTAATATGTCAAAAAGGTATTGATGAGGTTGCTCAACACTTCCTCGCTAAGAAGGGTATTTTAGCTGTGAGGAGAGTTAAGAGGAGTGATCTCGAGAAGCTCGAGAGAGCTACAGGTGGTAAGATTGTAAGTAGCGTGAGAGACTTAAAGCCAGAAGATCTAGGATATGCGGCACTAGTTGAAGAGAGGAAAATTGGTAATGACAAAATGGTATTTATTGAGGGCTGTAAAAACCCCAAGGCCGTGACTATACTCGTACGTGGAGCAAGCGACATGGTACTAGATGAAATTGAGAGGAGTCTAAAAGATGCTCTAAATGTTTTAAGAAATGTCTTTAAAACACCAAAAATATGCTCTGGTGGTGGTGCTACCGAGTTAGAAATCGCCATGAAACTCAGAGATTACGCTGCAAAAGTTGGCGGTAAAGAACAGCTCGCTATAGAGGCGTTTGCAGCCGCACTTGAGGAGATACCAATGATCCTTGCTAGTTCTACCGGTAAAGATCCGCTTGAAGTATTAATGAAGCTTAGACAACTCCATGGTGAAGGTCACATACACGCCGGTATTAACGTAATCACCGGCGAAGTAGTTAAAAACATGATTGAGGAGAACGTTATAGAGCCTCTACTAGTAAAAGAAGCTATGATAAAAACAGCTGTGGAAGCTGCCTTAGCAATTATGAAAATAGATGATGTAATAGCTGCTAGTCCCGCTAAGAAGGAGAAGGAGAAAGAAAAAGAAAAGAAAGAGGAGGAAGAGAGCTTTAAGCCTTCATCAGAGTTCTAGGGAGAAGAATTTAACAATACACATAGTTTTCTAATATAATTGTTTTTTAAATCTCTTTGTTTCTCATCCTTTAAACTGTGTCTAATTTTAGGTGTGTTTACTGTGAGTGAGAAAGAGTGGGATATTAGAGCTGTATATAGGAGTGCTATTAAGACAAAACTTACACGCTTTGAGTTGGCGAGAGTCATTGGGGTAAGAGCTTTACAATTAGCTATGGGGGCTCCACCACTAATAGATGTAAATAATATCTCTGTGAAGGATCCTATATATATTGCTATAGTTGAGTTATTAAATAGTCGATTACCAATGTCCATATTGAGACCAGTAGAGGGTGGCAGATACGAGCTTATCTCAGTCGACAAGCTTATTACACCAGAAATTAGGAGATATCTTAACTCTGTTCTCGAAAGCTGGGATATTAGTCGTAGAGTCTAGGATATATTATAGTGCTGTAGACCTCGTTATAAATACACCATTAGAAAACAGTGTATTTAGAAAAATATATGAGAAATTGCTTAAAGAACATGGATTATTGGTATTTCAATTAAAAACAACACCTCCAATTATAAGAGTAGTAGTCTATGAGAAAACTACTCCTAGGATAGCTCGGTATAAGTGGCTTTT
This sequence comes from Desulfurococcaceae archaeon, assembly GCA_020833225.1. Classification (GTDB taxonomy): domain Archaea; phylum Thermoproteota; class Thermoprotei_A; order Sulfolobales; family Desulfurococcaceae; genus UBA285. Next base: position 21,440 of record JAJHQS010000005.1, on the reverse strand, counting down.
AGCAATAATGACATTTATAACTGTATTTCTCACCGGTTTAGGGCTAAGTGAGAGCCTTGAAAACCTGCAGTCTATTATTGGGTACAACATACTATACATAGATAAGTACACTACCTCAATACTCTACACTATACTATTCTTACTAGTTCTCCTCTCACATGAGCTAGGGCATCTTTACGTGAATAAACATACAGGTATTCAGAGTGAAGGCCCCATCCTAATACCTGCACCGCCAATTCAACTCGGATTTATAGGTACATTTGGCGCTGTAATATTTACTAAAACTCCTCCATGTAGTAGGAGAGATCTAGCAAAATTAGGTATCAGCGGCCCCCTCGTGGGCTTCGTAACTGGAACATTAGTAGGTCTTGTAGGGCTATTTCTCTCACCTGTAATATCATTTGAGGTCGCTGAGGAGCTTATTAAAAAAGGTGTAATAACACAGATCGGCATATCTAATCTTGCATTAGAGTTACTAATAAGGCTTCGCCCAGTACACGGAGTTCTCATTATTCATCCATTGCTATTCATAACATACGTTATTTACATGGTTACATTTCTTAATCTACTACCAATAGGGCAGCTTGATGGTGGACACATTGCAAGGAGTATTATGAGTGCACGTAAACACAGGCTATTAGGATTTCTAGTATCAATCATACTATTAGTATCAGGCTTCTCACTCCTCATACTCGGTGAAGCCGGGTATTTCTATCTGGGTCTTGGATTACTAGTTACATTTTTACAGCTAGTGGTTAATAGAAATCCTCATCCAGGAGCGGCTGATCAATATGATAAATCACAGTGTAAGTTCTGTATATTAGCATATCTAATACTACTACTTCTCACTATACCAGTACCGGTGTTTTAATGAGTAATACGCGGTACATATATTACGGTTAGGAGAAAATATGTATTCATATAACCATAAAACTACAAGTAAAGCTTACATTGAAATGGTACGTAACTCACATATAGGGGCTGATGTGCAGGTTAAAACTAGCATTTGGACGCTGAGAGGACCTGTATTAGTAATAGCCGAGAAGCCTAAGGCAGCTAAGAAAATAGTTGAAGCACTTTCACAACACTTTATCACTAGGAAATATGGTAATATATCATACTATGAAATTAAATCTACGTCACAAGTAATATATGTTGCTAGTGCAGTAGGTCATCTCTACACATTATACACTGAGCTACAAGAATACCCTGTTTTTGAGTATAAATGGGTTCCTGCATATGTAATTGATGAGGAAAAGAAGTATACTCGCTTATATCTCGAACTTCTTGATAAACTTGCCCACAAGTGTTTATATTATGTAAATGCATGTGACTACGATATTGAAGGAAGCGTTATCGGCTATCTTATAATAAAATTTCACGGAGATGAAAAACGTGCTTTTAGAGCTAAGTTCTCAAGCCTAGTACATAGTGAGCTGAAATCTTCTTTTGAAAACTTGACATCACTAGACTACGACATGATAGAATCAGGGCTTTGTAGACACGAGCTAGACTGGGTTTGGGGTATTAATGTTAGTAGAGCATTAATGAAAGCCGTTTTTAACGCTACTAAGAGAAAAATTACCCTAAGTGCTGGGAGAGTTCAAACCCCAACATTAAAGTTCATTACAGAGAAAGAGCTGGAGAGAGCATTATTTATCCCACTACCACAATACATAGTAACCGTTAAGCTTAGAAAAACTGATAGAGTATTCACCGCAGAATTTATAGAGAATCCTGTTGACAGTGTAAATAACGCTAATATTATTAAAAACACTGTTCTAAGAGATAAATATCTCCTCGTGCGCGAATACACAATTGAGAAAAGAAAACTCACTCCACCACCACCATTCAATCTAAGTGATCTCCAGTACGAAGCTGCCAGAATTTTTGGTTTTAGCCCTATGAAAACTCAAAAAATAGCGGAAGATCTCTATTTAGAAGCACTTATAAGCTATCCGCGAACAAATAGTCAGAAACTCCCTCCAACATTAAACTATAGAGAAATACTACAGAAGCTTTCACGTATAAATAAATATGAGACATTAATTTCCCAATTAATAAAAGAAACACGCGGTGTTTTAAGGCCTGTAGAAGGCGAAAAAGAAGATCCAGCACACCCAGCAATATATCCCACCGGCAATATTCCACAGAATCTAACGAGAGAGCAATGGGCTATATATGATCTCGTTGTGAGACGTTTTCTAGCGGCTTTCGCGCCAAATGCTATAATTTCTTATACAAGAGCACTCTTAGAAACACCATCTGCAAGCTATAAGTTTATATGTAGCGGTATTAATGTCGAATTTCAAGGATGGCTTATATATTATCCTTATCATACGCCTTCGACAAAGATATTACCTAAATTAACACGTGGTGAACGTATTGAAGTCGTAAGTGTAATAGTAAGAGAGTCTTATACACGGCCTCCAGCTAAGTTAAAGAAAATAGATGTTTTAAAGTGGATGGAAAATGTTGAAATAGGAACAGAGTCTACTAGAGCACCCATCATAGAGAAGTTATTTGAGAGAAAATACTTGAAGAACACTAAGAATGGTATTGAAATAACTGATCTGGGATTAGGGGTAGTAGAAGTTATCTCCCAGTTTTTCCCAGAGCTCACGAGCATAGATCTTACTAGGAAATTTGAACAATTAATAAGTGAAGTTAAAGTTGGTAGTAAGAGCCGAATACAGGTAATTGAAGAAGCAAAAGACGTTATAAGGAAGCTTTTAGAAAGCTTTAATCAACAAATAGATAATATTGGAATACTCCTCGCGTCGCGATTGGGTATTATAAATAGCTATGCAAAGTGCTCTATACCAACGTGTCGTAGAGAAATACATGAAAACTCTCTATGTAAATACCACTCTGAAGCACTTAAAAAGCTCCGAGAATCATATGGGGAATGGTATAAACGTAAAAACATAACATATAAGGAGTATCTTAAAAAACTATTAAGTATGAGGAGCACAGGTATTTTTATACGTGATGTAATAGAGCATGTTGAGCTCCGAAAATTAACGTAAGAATAGATGCACTTTCATTAACTCTTTCTCAACATTAACGCTAAATTACCTATGTAAGGTATTTTGAATACATAATTGCCGAGCGAGAGAACTTTACCTACAACTCTCTTCTGATTAATACCGAGGCTTCGATCAAACTCGCCTATGTCCATGATCGCGTTATTATCACCTTTCGTGATATAATAATATTCTCCATTACTATACAATATGTTGATTACTCTGTGAATAATTAGTTTACCCTCAATTTTGCTTTTATAGACTATTATATCGCCAACTTTGATCTCATCTGGTTTACAACGTATAATAAACACTATATCGCCTTCTCTTAGTAGTGGAAGCATACTACGTCCTTTAACAATAGCAGCTGGTACTTCGCGTGAAAATACCCCTAATAGTAATGCAAAGAACACAAGTATGAGTAGTATGAATAATAGTGATGTTAATCTAATTGGCATATTTGAAGCGGCCTATTCTTCTTTAATCTCGTCGAGGTCAATTATGATCTCTCTTGGTTTTCTCTCTTCTTCGGGAATAACCTTCTTCTTCTTACCCTCCTCGACCTCTATACCTGTTCCAACTTTAAGTTTACTAACTACACTCTTCCAGGAGTATCCACACTTTTTACACTTTAATACGCCCATTATAGTAACAGTTATTCTTCCCTCTCTATCTGGTAATGGTGATATAAGGTTCCATGTTTTTACAACATCTACGCTATTTGAACCACATTTAGAACACACTAATGTCTTTTTCTCTTTTTTCAAACTTAGTACACCATTAACAAATATACTGAGACTATTATTATAGGAGAGGGTATTAAAGCCGTTTCTAGGAAACTTGTTCCACCATGAGATATTAGAGTTAAAATATACACTAATATAATTGGTAGTAAAACTACTAGTTTATAGTATACTAGGACATAGTACAGCGGTAAGAGAGAATATATAGTACATGTCAATGTAACATAGATCAAGAGATTTTTGATTTTACTATAAAGTATTCTCGTAGATACTATCCAGATCACATATGACAATACTATATTAACTATTAGTAATATACTACTCACTGCTAGTACCCGGTGTTGTAAATGCTAAATTATAGTATGGTAGAAGAGCCCTTTATAATAAGAGATGTAAAAGCTAGGATGATTCTTGACAGTAGAGGTAATCCAACAATACAGGTGAAAGTTGTAACTGAGGGTTATGGTGTGGGGGTGGCAAATGCTCCTAGTGGCGCGTCTGTGGGTAAACATGAAGCTGTAGAGCTACGTAATGGTGGGAGAGAGTATCTAGGTAAAGGTGTGACAAAAGCTATTGAAAACGTTAACAAGATTATTGGACCCTCTATAATAGGTGTAAGTGCCTTAAGACAACGTTATATTGATGAGAAAATGATAGAGCTAGATGGTACACCTAATAAAAGTAGACTTGGAGGTAACGCTATAGTTGCAACAAGTCTCGCGGTAGCGAAGGCAGCTGCATCAACACTAGGAATTCCACTATACATGTATATTGGAGGGGTTCAAGCAGATCTCTTACCTGTTCCAATGTTAAATATAATTAATGGCGGTGTTCACGCTGGGAACAAATTAGACTTCCAGGAATTCATGATCGTGCCCGCAGGATTTAGTAGTTTTACAGACGCATTGAGAGCTTCTATTGAAATATATAATGTCTTAAAGCTAATATTAAAAGATAAATATGGCCCCAGCGCTGTTAATGTTGGTGATGAGGGGGGGTATGCCCCGCCACTTGAAAAAACGCGTGAAGCCCTAGATTTACTTATAAAAGCTATAGAGAAGGCTGGCTATGAGCCTGGAGGACAAGTAGCTTTAGCAATAGATGCTGCTATTTCTAGGTTATATAGAGGAGATAAGAACATATATGTTGTTGAGAGTTTCGAGTTTACCAGGGATGACTTAATATCCTTCTACGAGAAGCTGATTCAAGAATACCCACTAGTTAGTATTGAAGATCCTTTATACGAAGAGGACTTTGAAGGCTTCGCCGAGTTAACGCGTCAACTGGGATCAAGGTGTTTAATAGTCGGTGATGACCTCTTTACCACAAATTACAAGAGATTAAGTCTGGGTATTGAGAAACATAGTGCAAATGCCATATTAATAAAAGTTAACCAAGCCGGAACACTCACAGAGACAATAGATGTTGTAAAACTCGCAGTAGAGAACAATTATAAGGTTATTGTAAGTCATAGAAGTGGTGAAACTGAAGATACATTTATAGCTGACTTAGCGGTAGCTCTCCAAACTGGGTTAATTAAAACAGGTGCTCCTGCACGCGGTGAAAGGACTAGTAAATATAATAGGTTACTTGAAATACACGATGAACTCGAAAAACCCAGATATCCTGGCTTTAGAGTTTTCCCACGTAAGCCCTAATCTCTCTTCGTTCCTCATGGAATAAAGAACCCGGCAACTATGAGTACTATTCCCATAACTACTATAAGTTTTAGAAATTGCCCTACAGTCATATTTGGTATTAGCTTTACTAGAGTAATGAGAAGTTTTATGAATAGTGCCGCCACTACTAGTAATATTAATGTAAATCCAACTAAAAACACCCAGAAACCCACTCCACTCACACTACTAAATACGCTTACTAATCTCTCTAAAAATGCCACTATAGTGTTTACAGTAGTCTCACTCACATCTAATCCCCAGCATAAAATCAAGTGGGTTAGAGTTTTAAGGAGCATGGCTAATATTACAACGTAGGGTTTTTATGATGAGGGTTAAAAGCGCTGAGCAGTAGCGATGGCGAACACCAGGCTTCTGAAAATTTCTAATGTCTTTTTCACTATTCAAGTGTAAACTCTTGTATCCCTCTATTTTTAAGTATAAATTATTGAAGAATATTGTGGTGTAGTTATCATGGTGTGTGAGTCTATTGAAAAAATTGCAGAGTGCCTTAATAAACCGGTTGTTGATCCCTATGGTAGGCGATTAGGCTATATAGTAAGCTACTACAGCAACGTTGACGGCCGAGTATACGCTCTCGAGGTAAATTTCAATGAAGTTGAATATAGAGAAGTACCAATAGAGAGGTTCTCTGCCTCAGTAGAGGGAGTAGTATTAATACCAGAACATGAATATAACGCTACTCTTATTGAAAATAGATTAAAAATAGTAAAAGCAAGACTCGCCTCACTAGAAGACCTCTACTCTAAAAAAGAAATACCAATACATGTCTATGAAGGATTTAAAAAGAAGCTTGAAGAGGAATTAGCTAAGTTAAAGAATAGTGCTCGCGAGGTAAAAGAGGTTTTGAGAAAACGTATTCACGAAGTAGAGGGTTTAATAGCTGAAGTCGAAAAATCCATGGGTTCACTAAAGACAAGCTATCTATCTGGTGAAATACCTGAAAAACCCTACTTAGAAGCATTAAACTCCATGAAGAAAAGCCTTGAAATACTCATAAAAGAAAAAGAATCTCTTAAAAAACATATCGACGCAATAGAGTCTTTAGAAGCCTTACCACTTGCACCTGCAATAGGCGTTAAACAAGCAGAAAAAACGCCTCCTAGTCAACCACAAGGCCAACCCATGCAAGTCGTATTAATAGAATAGAGTAATAAGTAGTTTTTCAACATGTATTACGCTTTTGGTTTTGTGAGAGGTTCAGCTTCTATACGAGTTTATATTGTTTTATGGTATCTTGGGTATCTAACTCATAACTTGCTTTAAAGCTTATAAATGCTTTGCCAACACTTAGCACTAATCACGACAAGAGAGCGGAAGATTTAATATATAGTGATTTGGTTAAAACATCCTAAGGGTGATGTTTATAATAGTATCAAATATTCGACCTTAGTTGTTATTTTGAGTTTTTAAGTTTATGTAGCTTGGTGCCCTTGAAAAACCCTTCGAGATTTTCATTAAAGTACTAGAACTAGAAGTCACTCTAACTCACCTGTCCCACTATTTTCCCCTTTTCGATGAGTAAAGCTATGGAGAAATATTACTAGTTAACGCAAAAGCTTAAAGCATCGTTAACTAGGACTCTAATACCAACACCGCTATTCTTATCTTATAATACAATGCTGTTGAGACCTTATTATTTGTTATGGAAACCACAAATCCATAATTTGCCTTGAAATCTCACTTCTATATATTATGGTCGAGCTCTAATCCACGTTCTACTGCGAGATGTAGGAGTAGGAGATCTACTTGCAAATAACACGCTTAGCTTAGTGTTTTGTATTTATTAAAAGTAAAAACACTGTGTTTTCTTATAGACCAAGTGCTTTTATTAATAGTGCTAATGTAGCTGTTAAGCCTATAATAGCTATTGGATGTATTTTAGTTGTCAATAAGAGTATTAGTGATATTGAAAATAGAGTTATTGAGATGGGATCTAATGTGAAAGTGTTCTTTACGAATAGAGCTGTCCGCGCTAATCTGAGGAATGCGTAGAGAATTAATGCTATAACAGCTGCGTTAATACCTCTAAAAATAGCTTTAACTATTTCATGCTCTAAATAGGGTCTAAAGACTATTACAGCACCTAATATTACAAGGTATGCTGGGAGAATAACCCCCATAGTTGCAATAATAGAGCCGGGAAATCCTCCAAGTATATATCCAACCCATGTAGCTGTATTAATAGCTATAGGTCCAGGTGTGCTTTCAGCAATACCTAAAATCTTAAGGAACTCTTCTTCACTAATCCACCCTTTATTTTCAACAAGTTCCTTGTAAAATAATGCTATTCCACCATAACCTCCACCAAACATGAATAATCCTATTTTAAAGAACTCTATGAAGATCTCTATATAAGACGCCATAAGAGACTACACCATGTTAATTTATACAACGATATTTAAAAACCTTTATGTACTTATAGTGGACTAGGTGCTTAAGAGTGGAACATATTCTTGGAAAACTCTTTAATCCCGAGAGCGTTGCAATAGTTGGAGCCACGCCAAAAGAAGGCAAAATTGGACGTGCCATATTAGAGAACTTTATTAAGAGATTTCATGGGAGAATATATCCTGTAAACCCAGGCTATGATGAGATCTTTGGGCTTAAATGCTATAAGAGCGTTACAGATCTCCCAGAAACACCAGATCTCCTAGTTGTAGCTATACCGGCCCCCAGCGTTCCAGCTGTTATCCGTGAAGCCGCTATTAAAGGCATACGTATAGCTATTGTTATTAGCGGCGGCTTTAGAGAAACAGGTACGCCTGAAGGAGAGAAGCTAGAAAAAGAACTTGAAGAAATCTCTAAGACTTATGGCATAAGAATACTAGGTCCAAACTGTATTGGGATTTATGATAACTGGAGTGGTGTAGACACATATTTCTTGCCTAAAATGAAGAGACCGCCTCGTGGATTTGTAGGCTTCATAAGTCAAAGTGGAGCATTTTCATCAGCTCTCATGGACTGGATGGCTTATCATAATATCGGTGTTTCTAGGGCTATTAGCTATGGTAACAAGATAGACATAGACGATATTGATCTTTTAGAATATCTCGGCGAAGATGAAAAGACCAAAGTTATTTTAATGTACATAGAGGACTTAAAACCAGGCCGTGGTAAACTATTTATTGAAGTCGCTAAGAGAGTTGTTCAGAAAAAGCCAGTCATAATATATAAGGCCGGTAAGACTAGTAGAGGTAGTCTCGCAGCCGCTAGTCACACAGCAGCTATGGCTGGTGAATATAGTATATATAAAGCTGCCTTTAAACAAGCAGGCATAATCGAGGTAGATAGTTTTGACGAGATGATGGATGTTGTCAGGATCTTTCTACATCAACCTCTAATGAAGGGTAATAGAGTCTATATTGTAACAGATGCTGGAGGTGTTGGCGTCATGTTAACAGATGCCTTAACTAGTGTTGGACTCGAAGTACCTCAGACTCCTAGCGATCTCAAATATATATTAAGAAAAGAGCTTCCACCTCACTGCATTATAGAAAATCCCATTGATCTTACCGGTGATGCTGACGATGAGAGGTATATGCGCGTACTTGATATTTTAATTGAAAAACCCTACGTAGATGCTATTGTAGTAGTCGCGTTACCACAAATACCGGGTATTAAGGGATCATTTATAGACCACATTATTAAGCTTAAAAATGAATATAAAAAACCAATAGTTGCTTTAACTATCGGTAGTGAAGTTTCTCTCGAAGTAGCAGAGAAGCTCGAGAAGGGAGAAGTAACTGTTTTTGAATCTCCCGAGAGGCTTGCAAAAGCGTTAAAAGCTCTTTATACGTACAGTATAATAAAAACACGTGGTGACCACCACGAGAAGCCCTAAAGAGATCATTAGAAAAGCCCTTAGTGAAGAAAGGTTAAAATTGCTGGAACACGAGGCCTTTGAACTCATAAAATACTATGAAATACCTGTACCTGAAACCCTATTAGCGAGAGATCCCAAAGAAGCCTATGAACTAGCGGATACAATAGGATATCCAATAGCGTTAAAAATAGTTTCTCCAGACATTATTCACAAGAGCGATGTGGGAGGCGTAAGATTAGGCTTAATGAACAGGGATGAAGTTGCTCGTGTAGTTGAAGAGATGTTGAAAACAGTCTCAACTAGAGTTCCACACGCCAGAGTTCTAGGAGTTTTAATGTATCGCATGGCTCCACCAGGTCTCGAGGTGATTGTAGGAGGTGTGAGAGATCCCGTCTTTGGAGCAACCATAATGTTTGGACTTGGAGGAATTTTCGTTGAGGTCCTTAAAGACGTATCATTCAGAATAGCCCCTGTAAGAATCACCGATGCTCTTGAAATGATCGACGAGATAAAGTCTAGTAAAATATTAGAGGGATATAGAGGACAAGGACCTGTAGATAAGAAAACCATAGCTGAGATCATAGTAAAGACTTCAAAGCTCATGATAGAAAACGAGGAAATATCTTCTATAGACTTAAACCCTGTAATAGTATACTCTAATGGAGCCATTGTTGTAGATGCACGTGTTATTCTAAGCAAGGTGTCACATTAAATGAGTAATTCTCTAAGTGCACTTGAAGAGCGCGCTGAAAGCGTCGCTCGAGAACTACATGAAGTAAGAGAAACCATTAAGATGTTAAAAGAGAAGAGACTTAAACTCGTAAGTGAGCTCGAAGAGATTAGAAAAAAGAAAAATGCTCTTCTAGAAAATCTTAGGAAAATAAGATCTCAGTTTAAACAAAGCGTAGGAGAGCATAAAGCCTTAGTAGCAGGGCTTAAAAAACTTGTAGAAGAGCGTAGAAGTTTAATTGATGAGTTAAGAGCTATTAAAGAACTTATGCAGAATAAGAAAAACACATATCAAACTCTTGTTCAGGAAGTTAAAATACCTATAACTACTGTAAAACACAAAATAGAGGAGTTAGAGTGGCGTTTACAAACCAGTGTTCTCACGTTAGAAGAAGAAAAAGAGGTTATAAGGAAAATTCAAGCATATAATTCACTTATAAAAAGAGCTCTAAATGCTAGGAAAGAAAGAGAAGAGTACTTAGAACTTCGCGCGCTTTATTTGTCTCTTAAAAGCCGTATTAGTGAGCTTACAAGTAAAATTAGTGAAATTAAGAAATTGCTTAACGAGAAAAGTAATGAAATAGTAGAGTTAAAGAACAGAATTAACGCTTGTCTCTCAGAGTATATGGGTGTAAAAAATCTCCTTGAAAATAAGAAGAAAGAAATTAGTGAGTGTGATAACAATATAGTGTTCTTAACATCGAAATTAACAGCACTTAGACAAGAATACAATAACCTGATTACAAGCATCGCGAAGGAGAAAGAGAAAGCTCTTTTAGAGTCTAAAAGACGATTTATAATGGCAAAAACAAATGAACCTAATAAGAAGAGGTATAGTCTTGAAGAACTTAAAATACTACATGGAGTCTCCGAGGAAGAGTAATTAACGTCCAAATCTACGTTCTCTTTTCTGATAACTTCTTACAGCTCTCCACAAATCTATTTTCCTAAACTCAGGCCAGTAGACGTCGCAGAAGTAGAGCTCACTATAAGCAGACTGCCAGAGTAGGAAGTTACTTATTCTCTCTTCTCCACTAGTTCTAATTATTAAGTCAACGTCTGGTATATTTCGTGTATACAAGTATTTAGAAAATACCTCCTCATTTATTTCATCTGTTCTTAATAAGCCGCTGGCGATATCGTGTGCAATAGATCTAACAGCATCTACTATTTCTTGTCTACCACCATAACATAGTGCAATTGTCAAGAAATAGTTATCGTAACTTGCAGTACTCTCTTCTAGCTTCCTAATAAGATCTTTTATATCACTAGGCACATACTCTAATCTTCCAATAACAGACACTCTAACTCTGTTCTTGTGTATTTCATTACTATTAAGAAGTTCTACTAGCCCCTTTCTAATGATGTTAAATAAGTTTTCAACTTCAACTCTACTCCTGTAGAGACAATTCTCTGTGCTCATAGCAAATACTGTTACATATGGTACTTTAAGCTCCCACAGCCATTTTAAAACATCTTTTAACTTCTCATAGCCGTAAACATGTCCTTCTAGTATAGGTAAACCCGTTTCTTGAGCCCATCTCCTATTACCATTTGGAATAATACCCACATGTAGTGGTATTGGTCCACTCTCTATTTGCATCCATAAGTACTTCTCGTAGAGCTTATATACTGGTTTAAGTATGAAAGGTAGAAATCGCAGTGTCAACCTCTTCGTAAATCTCTTAAACCACTTTATAAACACCATATTCACCTAAGTACGATAAGATATAGTAGACTCTATACATAGTGTTTTTAAAGAGGTTTGAAATAACCTTTACTTTAGTGTTGTCAGGTGAGATCTTGTCTTACTACCAGGGTAGTGACTTGCGGAAACCAAGTGGTGGGTTTAGAGGTAGACATAGAAAAGTGAAGAGAAAATATGAACTCGGCTCACCTCCTACTCTTACAAAAATAGGAAGCGAGGAGAAGAGAAAAATTGAGAGTGTTTATGGTGGTAATATTAAAGTTAGGTTAAAAGAAGCAGTATATATTAATGTATGTTTACCAGATGGCGTTGTCAAGAAGGTTAAAGTGCTTGACGTTATTGAAACACCTGAAAATCCGCAACATGCAAAATCCAAAATAATATCTCAAGGCTCTGTAGTGAAAACAGAGCTAGGATTAGTAAAGATCACTTCTAGGCCAGGGCAAGATGGCGTGTTAAACGGTGTATTAATTAAGTAGCTCTAAGGAGGTTTTCTCAGAGATGAGATTGTGAAAAGGTTGTTACCCTTGAGTAGAGAATATCGTGGCAAACGAGTAGTCATATATCCCGTCTACTTTGACTATAATAGAAGTCGCAGAGAGGGTAGAAAAGTTCCACGCTCCCTGGCTATACAAAACCCTAGTATCGAGGTGATCGCGGCTATCGCTAAAGAGATAGGATTAGATCCTGAAATTTCTCTAGAAGAAAAATACCCTAAAGATCCCACTATTAGGGGGAGAATAGTTGTTAATAAGTATATAAGTAAGCAACAAACCCTCTTACTACTTGCAAAAGCTTTAAGAGAGAAACTAAAAACCACCAAGACACAATAAACACTAGATAAGAGCTGATTTAACTGTGAATTAGGCTTAGAGCAATAGGCCGAATAAATCCGCGTGTCTCCTCAGGACTCGGTATCACTGTTGAAGTATCAACTCTCGTGGTGTTTCGTATAATTATATCAGCTGAGGTTAATTGTCTAATCATAGTTGCACTTCTTGATTTTACTCCATTTACAAGTGAAATTAGCGAGAATAATAGTGCTATTCCAATAGCGATACTTGCAATAGTCAATATACTCCTAGTCTTCCTTGAGAATAGATCTTTTAGAGCCGTGTTCAACAACCACAATACATCAACCATGTCTAACACCTCTATGATCCTCCAGTAAAAGAGATATTTTAAGCTAACTCTCAAATTGAGAGCCTTATGTGACGTGTTTGGTTAAACTATGTTAATGAACGAGGGGCTTTGAAAACATATATGTGTTCTCGTGGGGATTGTTTAGTAGTTTAGTTGGCTTTTAAGGGTTTATTATATTCTTGGAGTATCACGTAGGCTGTATTTTAAATTGTGTGAATTAGCAGGGTCTATTAGTATTCGTAGAGTTGGCTTGAGAGGTGCGGTAACTCAACTCGTTTTTAATGCCGTATTCCAATGGTCTTCAATACTGCTCTCCGCTTCACCTTTAAGTAGTACTCGCTAAGCAAACTAAGAGCTCGTAAAATTGGTACTTTAGTATATTCCATAAAGTAAATCTTTTTAACGTGCTCATTGAGGAACAATATTTTCTTGGTAAATTCCTTTACTTGCGAGTACTCATAGTATTAAATCCTCCAAATGTATTAGTGAATTTTAACAAGCAGCAAACTTAGACTCCGAGAAATCAGGTGGTTTAACGAGGTTTATAGGAAAAGTGTGGGGATATAGAGTGTTTCATTCGTTACTACGCATGAACCACGGTCGTTGAGCAATGTGAACAGGCATATGTTATGAGAGATTATAGAGTAGTGGGGCTGATTGATGATACCGCTGTTAATAAGTATTTAGAACTTTAATTACTCTCCATAAGAGACTCTCTTCTTGAGAGTTACTTTTAAAATTATAAGTACTGGTTTAATCCATTGAGGTGAGATCGTGGAGACAAAGAGTATAATAGTTGGTATTATATTAGTCGCTGTAGTAGCTGTAATGACAGGCTATGTGAACAGCTCACATGCTCAGGTGATAACCACTCCGACGACAACGTATCAGCCCCAGGTATTATTGAGGTATCATGGTAAATTTGGAAGAGGTCCAGCATTATCAGCAGTAGAGGTAAGCCCGGAGTATAATTCAACAGTATTAAATATACTGCGATCTAACTCGGAGACATCACAGCTGATGAATCAAGGTTACAGCGTCATAGCGATTCGGCCATTGATAAAGGCATATGTAAATGCTAATGGTGATGTATCGTTTAAAGCTACACAGTCGATAGTTGTACTATCTAATAGTACAGCGGTATATATGTACCTAGTAGACATCTCCAACAACTCCGTAAACCTTATATCATACCACTCACTAATTTACCGACAAGAGTGCATATGTCCATGTAAAACTCCAAGGTAAATTTTTATTTTTTTAATCATCATTTTTTTCTAGGTGTCTTTATTGCGGAATGATCTCATCGCCACTACTTGTGCTTTACTAGTGGTAATACCTCCTCTATTCGTATACTTCACGTATCCAAATACTGGAGGTTACGAGACTGGCTTAGAGGAAGCTTTAATGGATCTGCCAGTTAAACCGTCCCCATTCCTCATAGGTTCCATGAATATAGGTCTTCATCGGGGAAGAAGCCCGATTGTGAGACCGGAGATAGAGAAGGTAGGTAGAGTTATTTATGTGTATTGGCAGGAGAGGAGGCAAAGGGTTTTACTTATTCTGCAACCTCGTTACATAGATGAAGAGAGTGGTAGAATTATTTCAGCTAACGACATAGCATCATTGATCATGAGTAATAACGCAACTCTCGTAGTAGAAGTATTTGAAACACATAGAGGATTTGTCGGGATAGTTATAGAAGTTCATTTAGGTAATCAAACATATTATGCAATACGGGGTTAATGAGGTCTCCATTGGATTTCTACTGCATAACTCTACTAGTATTAAATACTATTAGCTTTGCTTTATTCCTGTACATCTCTATTTTCTTCACTAGATCATATTTAAGGGCTAAAATCGAGTCCCTTGGATTCTTTTCACTATCATTTATTTTATTAACATTGAGTCAATTTATTTCCGCGGTTTCCACGGTTTTAGAAGATCCTAAGCTCTCCCTCACGATGCATACTTTGTCGTCTTCAACGGCTTCAGTAGCTTTTCTCATAATGTTGTTTTCTATTAGATTCTCAGAGAGAGAAGAGGTGTTTATTGTAGTCCCACCGCTTATAGTGCTGTCTTTTCCTGACTTGATATCGTTTGCGCTTTCTCTTGTGACGTCTCTCTTAGTTAAGGGCAAGTACTTGAAAAACTATATACTCATGCTTTCAATAACATTTCTGCTTAGAGGTGTAGGTTTTCTCCTTATGCTTACTCAGCTAAGCTTATACCTTATCGTATTCTCGGAGTTTCTAATGGCACTTGCAACTCTACTATTTGCCTTATATCATTTGAAGAAGGTTATAATAGTATGAAGAAGAGGAGTAGGCTAGAGCTCATCATGGAGATCCTAGAAGCAATAAACTCGGAAGAAGGGATAAATCCTACATGGTTATCTATTAAAGTAAACTTATCATATGATAGGGTAAAGAAGATCCTGGATTATTTAATAGCACGCGGATTAGTAGAAAGTCTCCCATCAGATGAGCGCAAAGGCTTCACAAAACTGGTTTTAACCACTAAGGGGATGGAGCTTGTGAAAGAACTTAGAAAAATGAAATCCCTGCTAAGAGATTATGGGCTTCTCTAACTAAACTTTATTTACACCGACTGTTAAGACGAGGTAGCCTTGAGTTTTATTGAGAGCTATTAAACCTTATGAAGGAGACATTTGATTATAGAGAACCCACTACTCTGCCTATGACTGCACAGCCACTACGATAACCAATGCGTCAGTCACTATGTCTAAAACAGGTGCACAGTATCTACGACTGTGTATTCGGCAACCCAGTCGCCGAGGGTACACAGAGTACTCAGCAACTGGGACGAAGCAACAAGATGATTATACTCGGGGCATTAGTAGTAATCATAGTAGTTTTGCCGGTATTCTTATTAAAGAGGAAGAAGTAGAGGGGAACGCAGCACAGAAAACCATCCCTTGAGGCTAATACATCTTTTTAAATCACAATATTAAACCATAATACCTCCTAGCTCACCGGGATATCGTAGTGCCCTTCCTACTTCACTTGGTGCACGTCTAACTCCACTTAAATAGTTGTGTAACTCCCTTAGTAGTGACTCAGCACTTTAAGGGTTCTAGTAAAACCCCGCTCCTCTCGACACGCGCTCCAATGTAAGCCTTCTCGCGTCCTCATTGAGAGCACTAATGCTGATCCCTGCATACTAGGGATCGCCTAGCATTATTTCCCCAGTATTTCACACCTTCTCCGCGGAACCGTGAAGTATTAGGGGTCGCTCTATAGAGTTTATCTGGGTGTTTAAAGGAGGTGTGCGGCGGCCGGGATTTGAACCCGGGATCTCCGGCTTGGAGGGCCGGCGTCCTAGTCCAGGCTAGACGACCGCCGCCTCCTAGTAAGTGTAATTTTTAATCTCGTCCTTATAAGTTTAATAAGAACTATATCTCTGTTTATTAATAGTGATGAAAAGAGGGTCTTTTGAGTGGTGATGTACGCTGGAAATACTGATTTTACTCGTATTCTTTGAAAATTTCATGTATAGTTTTGCTAGCTTCTTCTAGGTCTTTATAGGTGTCAATAGCCCTCCAAAATATATTTGTAAATTTCACAGCGCAGAGAACGCCGTCTCTCGCCATGTCTGGGAAAGCTGTTCTCTCTAAATCACCCTTCTCAGGAAGATATTTAAGAGCCTCAGGTTTTAGAGCATATACACCTGCATTAATCCAATAATCTCTTAGCAGAGGTTTCTCAGTAAATCCTTTAACAGTCTTATCTACTAGTTCTACTACTCCATAGGGACTTGGTAGTGGTATAACGGCTATGGCTCCGAGATATTTCTGACTTGATGAGAGCTCATTAACTAATATTGTAGGGTCAATATTAGTCACTATATCACCATTAACCACTAGAAAAATATTCTCCTTGGCAAGTATATGTGCTGCATTCTTAATTGCTCCACCAGTACCTAGAGGTTCATCTTCAACCACATATGTTAGTTTTACGCCAAGTCTACTACCACTACCAAAATACTCGATTATTTTCTCTTTCTTATAACCCACCAATAAGACGATTTCATTAAAACCATGTTTCTTAAGCCACAATATCTGCCACTCCAAAATAGGCCTATTTCCAACCTGGATCATTGGTTTAGGAACCTCTTCAGTAAAAGGTCGAAGTCTCTTCCCAAAACCACCAGCCAATATAGCCGCAAGCAAGGACAATCACCAGTAAAATAAATAATAGAGCCTTAGAACTTAAAAACATAAATTGATATGTGAAAAAGCATTGTAGATGCATAATTACAAAAAAGACCCGAGGAGAAACCCTAATAAACCCTTAAAAATAAAAACTAAAGTAGTATCACAGGGGGAGCCGCCGTAGCTCAGCCTGGGAGAGCGCCCGGCTGAAGACCGGGATGTCCGGGGTTCAAATCCCCGCGGCGGCATTTACTACCCTTCCCTTTCACATATTTATTAATTATCCTAGTTCACATTAGATTTAAAAGTGGTGTGTAAGGTGCTTATATTTGAGTAACCGTATTATTCAAATAATTCTCGTACCTTTAACTAGTTACGGAGTCTTAGAGTTTACTGATAATTTAAGTAACTATATCAGAGATATTTTAACAACTGTGGGGATAAGTGTAGATACTATAGTATGGCCGGATGTGATTAAGCCAACTATGAAGTGTTTCAATTGGGAGAGAGTGCAATATCATGCTGCATGTATAATTGAAAACATTAAAGGAATTTTTCAATTAATTGGACTAGTAGGTAAAAGTTATATTATTGGTATTGGATATCTTGATGGCTTTGAGTATGGATTAAACTTCGTGTTTGGTGAGGCTGATCCCCAGAGCCGGGTTGCAGTCGTCTTCACAAAGAGACTTAAACCAGAATTTTACGGTGAGCCCATAAACTATAATTTATACTTTGAGAGACTTGTTAAAGAAGTTATACACGAATTAGGACACTTACTTGGTTTACAACACTGTTTAAACACGAGGTGTGTTATGAAATTTAGCAATAGCATAATCGAAGTCGATGAAAAAGACTTCACTTTTTGCGAAAATTGTAAAGCCATTTTGCGCTCTAAATTATCACAAGATTAATTAGATTGATTTTGACCGAGTACATATAGGCACGTTATAATTTAAATATCGAGAACGAAATACGCGATCCAAACATCTTCTGTTTTTAAAATTCGCATTAAGCTATATGTTGGCGACTTAACCTCTACACGGGGCTCGTGTTTTTGACTATTAAACTTCTCACAACAAGTGCTACCGTGTACTCTATATATAAGATCAGTTCCTTCTCGTGTAACTTCAAATTTATTAATTATAATTCTACTACACACTAAGTTCTCAGAATAATATAGTAACAATAGTTCCTCTAGCCACCTATATAATAGATTTTCAAAATCAAAACCTTCAACACTAATAGTTCTCTCTTCACAGCATTCAACATCATCAATATTCACCATAGTGTCAAAGAGAGCTAAGCCGCTGTTTTCTAGTAGTGAGACTAAATCCCTACCATAAGCCTTAATATAAATGTCACTTGTGTGCTCAAGTTGCTCGTAAACATCTCTATATCGATAAATAACTCTCTCTGTGCTCAAAGAGACTTCACCATGTTTATCTCTCTACTATACGAAATATACTTGTTTGAGAAATAAAATATAATAGGCTTATAATAGTACTCTTAAAAATCAGGGTGTCTACATGAGTAGGAAATATGAATTCGAGTCTTATTATGAGTACCTCTCACCAGGCTATACGCCGGATCTTGATAACGACGTTATAGCTGTATTTAGAGTTACACCTGCACAGGGGTTTAAAGTTGAAGAAGTTGCTAGTGGGATAGGCGCTGAGAGTAGTACTGGGACTTGGACTACTCTATACCCATGGTATGATGTTGAGAGAGTTAAGAAGCTTAGTGCTAAGGTGTATGAGATACGTGACCTTAGAGATGGCTCATATTTAGTTAAAGTAGCATATCCCGTTGACCTATTTGAAGAGGGGAATATGCCAGGTTTCTTAGCTAGTGTAGCTGGCAATATCTTTGGGATGAGGAGAGCTGCTGGCTTAAGACTTGAAGACCTATATTTACCCAAAAAGTTTTTAAAGTACTTTAAAGGACCTAGCAAGGGGCTTAGTGGAGTTAGAGAGATCTTTAAGGTTTATGATAGGCCAATTGTTGGCACAGTACCAAAGCCTAAAGAGGGATATACACCCGAGGAAGTTGAAAAATTAGCATATGAGATACTTTCAGGTGGATTAGATTATATTAAAGATGACGAGAACTTAGCCAGTCCCAGCTTCTGTAGATTTGAAGCTAGGGCTAAAGCAATTATGAAAGTTATTGATAGAGTCGAGAAAGAAACAGGTGAAAAAAAGGTTTGGTTTGCAAACATAACAGCCGATGTTAGAGAAATGGAGAAAAGATTAAAGCTTGTAGCAGACTATGGTAACCCCTATGTGATGGTTGACGTTGTGATCACGGGTTGGAGTGCATTGACATATATTAGAGACTTAGCCGAGGAATATAGATTAGCGATTCACGCACATAGAGCCATGCATGCTGCATTTACTAGAAACAAGTATCACGGCATATCAATGTTTGTACTCGCAAAACTATATAGAGTTATTGGTGTAGACCAGTTACATGTTGGAACAGCTGGCGTCGGTAAACTCGAAGGGGAAAAAGTAGACGTTATTAAATATGCTAAGATACTCCGTGAAGAGCATTTCAAACCAGATCTAGACGACATATTCCACATTGAACAGCCGATGTATCATATTAAGCCAGCTATCCCTGTATCTTCTGGTGGATTACACCCAGGAATATTACCACCTGTTATAGAGGCGCTTGGAAAAGACATTGTGCTACAAATCGGAGGCGGCGTAATTGGACATCCAGATGGACCACGAGCTGGCGCAGCAGCTGTTAGACAAGCACTTGAAGCAATAAACAAAAACATACCACTAGAAGAATATGCTAAAACCCACAAAGAGCTTGCAAGAGCCCTTGAAAAGTGGGGTACAACAAAGCCAATTTAGCTTTTTTCTTTTCTATACTCTTCTTACTTAAGTACTTTAACACGTATTGAGATATTATTGTAGAATATGGTCTTAAGCGCCGGGGCGGGATTTGAACCCGCGCGGGGTAATCCCCACCGGCTCTAAGACAAAGATAGTGGCTTATACTTCACTAACACAAGATTGCATTGCTCTTTCGGTCTTCGTTTTCGCGCTATTGTTCATCATTATACTCATAGATGTAATACTACTGATAAACGTGGAGACTTTGTTGAATACGTGGGGCTGGCTAATAGACTTACTCTATGGTAGCGGCCTCACCCGAAATATATAGGACGCTCTCAACATAGGTAGAATATTCATAATATTCAGTGTAATAGCGTTAGTACTAGGCATTGTATCAGTTGTCTACACGTACACTAGGAGAGAGGCTTTCGCAGGAAGAAGTCATTAGATCACTATTAAATACCAGTACCAGCTATACATACTCTCTGTAGCGTCAAGAGACTAATCCAAACTTTATCTAACCGCACCTAGGCAAAATTGTCTAGTATGCAGGGTACGTGTTACCTGCACTAGGCAAGAGACCTGGTTATCAATGAGTATAGCTCTGGGTCTTTCTCCCTTAGCTTCTCTAGGCTGACTGGCCTAAGACCCTTGGATTTTACTCTGTGGAGGTCTCCGCGTATGAAGGACTCGCAAATCTTCTCGCAGTTGTTGTAGTTCCTGCAAGAGTTCTCGAGGAACTCTTGTACTACTTGTATGGCCTCCTCCTCGCTAAGCCTCTTTACATTAACTAGGTACGCTGAGAGCACGTATAGTATGAAGCGTTTTCTGCCATCTGGTAGGCCTTTCTCGATGATCTTCTCCACCCACTCGTATCTCCTAGGCTTCCTATTTGTGGGTGGGGCCTGGTCATCCCTGGTCGCCGGTGTAGCGTCGTCTACGGGCTCAATGAAGTGTCTTTGAAGCGTGGGGATTGCCACCTTGATCTTCGCTACTGGTAGGTCAGCGGGGTTTAATGGCTCAAGCCCCTCCCACTTGAAGTTCAGCCATCCATGCACCTTTGGCTGGATTATCCATGCCCATGCCTTCTTGCCCTCCTTGTAGTTAATGGTCATTGGTATTCTTGCTAATCTATTCCACTGTAGCATGTTGTAGTCGCATAGTTGTTGCTTCTCGGGTGGCAGTAGCTTCAACAGGCTCCTCCAGAGCACTTGGTAGTCTTCCCATTGAACCGGGGTTTTGAGGGGTATGTAGACGTGTGCTCCCTTAAACCCCGATTTAACTAGGACAGTGTCAAATCCATACGTCTATTTCAACAACCTCAAGAACTCCCTGGCTGTCTCAACTGCTAGCTGCGGGCTCCACTCGCTGTCGAAGTCGTAGGCTATCCTGTCATAATACATGTTTTCTAATATGGGCTCAGTGTCCCCGCGTATGTGAAAAACCTTGTTTTGAAGGTTCTTGGAGAGCTGGAGCCTGGTATTGAGGAGACTGTGAAATACCTTGAGGAGAGGACGGAGCAATTGGGGAAGGAGGTTGGGC
>JAJHQS010000070.1 GCA_020833225.1 Desulfurococcaceae archaeon | reverse complement strand
AAGAGCACATGTGATCACAGGAGTGACAAAGACTCTTGCCATTACATTATCCAAGAAGCTAGGTAAAGTAGTATATCTTGTTCCTAATGGGGCAGATCTAAGAATTTTTAAACCGGCTGATAAGAAGATGGCGAGAGCAAAATTTGGAATAGATCAAGACGCTCTAGTAGTAGGATATGTGGGATTTATATCCTCTCGTGGATATTATAATATTCTACCGGTATTGTTAGCAATTCAGAGAGTCAGAAGAAGACTAAATGCCAATATTAAACTAGCAGTAGCAGGGCCTATTTACGATGACAATGCTAAGAGAGTCATTGATTACTTTAAAGAAGAACTACAGTATATCGGTGTTCTTAGTACACAAGATGTTGTAACTCTTCTATCTGCTTGCGATATTGGTGTTATTCCAAGAATAGATGGTTCCATTTATGACTATGCCATTCCAGTTAAGTTCTATGAATATGTTGCTACAGGGTTGCCTGTACTTGCAATTGTTAATAGAGAAAGTGAGCTAGCAAGAATCGTGGAAAAATATAGGTTAGGTTTTGTATGTGAACCCGAAGATCATGAGTGTATAGAAAGCATTATTACTACTTTTGCAATAAGCAAAGCCGTGTTAGATGAATATAAGAAAAATGTCCTTGTATTTAGGAAGCATGTAGATAGAAAAATTAGTGCAGAGAGATTATACAAATTGATAAGTAAGCTTCTGAGGTAAAATGATTAACGTGCTTGGAGGTGGACGCCCGTGAAATATAACCTCTATCTTATCATGCTCGTGCTCACCATGGTGATTCTAACAATGCTCGGCTACATGTTTGTTAAGCTTGAGACCTTTGTAAATTCAACACTATTGATTTCAAAATTAATTATAAGGACATCCCATATACCTTTACTTATCGAGGGCGGTTCATGGTTTTCTCATGCGGACACCTTAAAAAACTATCCTGGTTCAATGTTATTATTAAGCATATATTCTCTAACTACAGGTCTTACACCGCTGCAAGTAATTGATCTTCCGATACTACTCCCAGCGACTGTCATATTTACATACATGCTATCAAAAATAGCCACTCCTTCGAAACTACTCTTCTCACTCACATATCTAGGATTTATATTCTTCTACATCGTAAATACACTTAATCTTTATACAATATCTTATCATGCACTCGGTTACATCTATTATCTTATATATATCTACTTGATATTTTCTTTCACTATTCAAAAGAAAATAAACATGCAAAACTTTATATTAATAGTTATCATATCGGCTATGTCCACATTAACTTATTACTTTACATCAACGCTAATCATAACCACTAGTTTAATTATAGCTGTTCTCTATATTCCACTCCATAGAGAAACACATCAACGTTCTAGTAAAATATTTTACTCGGCATTATTATTATCACTTATAATAGGAGTAATCGGAGAAATTGTATTCTCCCGTATAGTTAGCGGTATAGAGTTGAATCTCACAAGATTAGAAGACTTGTTACCAGGAATATTCCAACTAGGAAGCATGCGAGTAAGAGAATTCGAAACCGTTGTCTTTATTAATGATTTAGCGAAGACAGTATATATAAACGCCCGAACGCTCTTGCTCGATAGGCTCACTGCATTCTACATATATTATATTAACGGATTAATAATACTGCTTTCTATTGCGATGATCTTAGGCATATTTTCAAAGACATCCAAATATTCGGAAAAATCTAGCTCACTACTTATACTTTATGTTGCCCTCTTCATGGGATCAGTTCTTCACGCCCTCTACTACTTTGTGACTTATGGAGCTTTAGGAACTCGCGCCTACATATACTTCGTTCTTCCGTTTTCACCTATAGTATTCATGTATTTAATTAAAGAAACTCTGATCTTTTTAAAACGCAATAGCATCTTGATAAGAAGGCTTCTTATCTCTATTTACATTTTCTTTCTCTTATCCTCTTTTATCGCAAGTATACACTTTGATGTAATCGCGGGTTTCATTGGTGGTTATACAAGAAGCGCCAGTATAGAGAGAATAAAAACTCAACCTGAAGCAATACTATTGAGTAATATCCTAGATTCGTCGATATCGGTTATCACCGACTACCAGCGATCTCAATACGTCTTTCGAGGCTTTATATTATATGAGAAAGTTGGAAATGTGAAACCTTACTTAGGAAAATTAAAAGTTCTAATTAATGTCTCGTATTCAGCTACATCCCTGGAATCAATAGAAACAATTTATAATAACATAGGAACAGATGCCCTCCTGATCGCATCAGATAATTTCAACAAGCTGGTGTACGGAGACATCGCCGCGTATATAGCGCCTCCATTTGACTACGCATTTATGAATGAACTAATAAGACTTAGTAATAAAGTCTACTCGAGCACGAGGCTTACATTAATAAGAAATCCTACGGTTAAACCATGAAGGGTTGTAGTGACTGCAGAATTAAGGAGATACATCTCCTTGTTTTATACTTTCCGGTCTCACACTATATAAGTAATTGGAGGCCTGTTACGAGGACAATGCATATTATTACATTTCTGTTAACTGATTCTGGTGCTGTTGGCGTCGGCGAAGGAACTCCATATTGGTCAAACATACTAGAAGACTATATAAAGACAGTATCTTTAGCTAAAGCAATCAAAGGGTTAACCCTTGCTGACGGACTAAATAAGCTGAGATCATTGGAATATGCAGAGTTTGAAAGAAGAAGATCTATTAATTACGGGGCGTACTTATCACTCGAGTCAGCATTGCTAAATGCTTTTTACAACTGCAATAAAGTAAAACATGAAGCTGAATTATTAGGAGGCATTTACAGAACAGAAATACCTATAGCCTACACTATCTTCTTAAACCATCCTAAGATCATGTCTCGAAAACTAGAAGAGGCCATTAAATCAGGGTATAGGCATGTAAAGTTCAAGATACCATGTAATCTTGAGGAGCTTAAAAGACTATTAGAGGCTCTTGATTTCATGAGAAAACAATATAAAGAAGAAGTCGTTCTGAGAGCTGATGCCAACGAGTGTTTTTTTTGCTCGAGAGAGCTGAAAAAGCACTTTCAATCATGGAAAAGTATGGTGTTAATATAGTTGAGCAACCTATGCCGCGTGACATGCTGAGGGATATTGCAATATTGAGAAAAAGGTTTTACCCAGCTATAGAGATTATGCTCGATGAAAGCTTGCGAAAACCTTCAGACATAAAATTATTCGCACAACTAGAGATAGCCGACGCAGTAAACTTTCATCCATCTAAACTGGGTTGTTTAACAGTTAGTCGTGAAGCGATATTGCAGACACAGAGGCTAGGTATGAAGGTCAATATCGGATCGGCATTGATGACCGAGATAGGGTTCTCTCATTATTTAAATTTAGCTGCTTCTATACCCA
>JAJHQS010000069.1 GCA_020833225.1 Desulfurococcaceae archaeon | reverse complement strand
CTAGAAACTCCTCGAACACTCTTAGCTACATTATACATGTCTCTAAGCAATTGTATTTTCTCCGCGTAATCTATGCTCTCAGGCTCTATACTATAATGTGAAGAGATCTTTGCTTTAACAATAGGACGCTTATAGAGATCAACGCGAAGTGAAAGCGGCTTAGAGGCTTTAGCCACTTTATAAGCCCTAATAACAGCTTCCCTAATAGACTCCCTAGTGACAGTACTAGTTGAAGAATAACCTGTAGAACCATCAACAATAACCCTAACACCAGCACCCAGACTAGTATTTATAATAAAATCTCTTACAACACCATTGTCGAGTACAATAAGCTCATAATAACGCCTCTGAAACCTAACATCAATAAATTCAACTTTAAGCTCATAACTCAACTTAGATATGAATTCAGGTTCTATACTCACAAGAACACCCATACACTACAATTAATAAAGCCTAAAGTTTAAATATATACGACAAATAAAAGTTTAAATTAAAGTGAAAACTACTTATAGACACAAGCTTACTACACTTAGATCTTTTTATCTAATGGTAAATAATATGAATAACTCTTACATCCTAGTATAAACTTCCACCCTCAGCTTTCTAGTAATATTGAGTCCTTTTTCATCAATAAAAACCTAAACTTCTCGTCTTCTCTGGGTAAACGTAATATTTTTCTCCTTAAGCTCTAAAGGCTCCAAGTTCATAACACTATGTATATTTGTGTGAAGAATCTTCAATTTTAAAGCTATTACTCTAAAGCTTTAAAGGATCCTTAGTGGTTTTAACACCTATAATATACCCTATTAATAGCACTATTGTAGATGTTAATAATACCCATGCTGAGAGTGGTAGTCCTAATATTACCTCTCTAAATGCTTTTCGAGGTCCAAGTATTAGTGCATAATATGTTGCAATACTTACTCCTATAATTAGTGAGGCTAGTGCAGAGTTCTTTAAAACACTACTCCACTTGTTGACCACGTAGACTCCTAGTATTGTTATTGGTGCTAATGGTAATAGTATAATTGAGGTTAACACTGAAAGATCTACTATGAAGCCTACACTTGACATAGTTGTAAGAGTAGCTATTATTACTAATATAGCATCTATAATTCTCGCTAAAGCCACACTTCTACTTTTACTCAACGAGATCAGACTACCTGACACAGCTAACACTATACTATTAGCTGTTGAAACAGCTGCAGCTATAATAGAGACTGCTATGAGTGATCCTAAGAATGGGTGCATAAGTCCAAGTATATATGGTGTTACAGAATCCCACGGCAAATTACTCGGCAATACTCCTCTAGTAGCTAAGCCCACCGCTACAAGTCCGATTAGAACAACTATTATTGTATACGTAAAGCCATAAATGTAAAACGCTGTCACAGCTTTCTTATATGTTTTCTCATCTCTAGGTACATAAAGCCTCACAACAACTTGAGGATTTGTCACAGCAAAAAATGCCCAGGGGAGAGTGTAAGCTAAGTATGTTGTAAGAGACCAAAAATCTGTTAAACCCAGGTAGCCTCTTTCTGAGAGTGTTTTAAAGAGCTCTGAGTATACTATTCCACTAGCTGGTGTGAAATAGCAAAATGTCCAGATCAGATATGATAATCCCCCAGACAGCATTAAAAAGCCTTGATAAGTGTCTGTAATAGCAACACTCCACATTCCAGCAATAAATATCCATACATATACTAAGATAGCTGAGATTATAGTAGACTCTAATGCGCCTAATCCACCATAATTAAATATTACTCTAAGCCCCTGTATTTGAGCTGCTAAGTAAGGTATCATAGCAAATAAGTAAACTAATGCTACAGCTAGAGCTAAAACTCTACTATTATAGAAGTCTCCAAGCATTTGTGAAGGAGAAATCCAATTATACTTCTTAGATAACTCCCAGATCTTAAAGCCAATAGTAGAGAGGAGAACTATTGTTGAAGCTAAGTAGAGGAGTTCAAAACCAAGTGCACCAACACCAGTAGCATAAGTCATTCCTACAAGGCCAACCATCATAAAAGCACTATAAGTAGTTGCAGCATATGTCCCAGCTGATAATAATACACCTAGCCTACTACTCGAAGTATAGTAATCTCGAAGATCTCTAGTAAAAAACCTCCTCGAGATTACTGCGAGAAACGAGCCTATGGCAATGTGAGCAGCAAGAAATATAAAGAATTCCACTCTCAAAACACTCACCTCCTCCAAAGACATATTAATGAGATTATACCAATGATTAATGTTAACAAAACCCAGTAAGTAAAGAGCTCAAAACCACGTGATTTAACTAGAAATAAATATGGAATCATGTAGAAACATAGAATTAAAACTACTTGGATTACTCTGTAAATAGTCCTGTTCATGGTTGAACACCGAACACATGTTCACCATGTATATGTTTATTAGGAGCTTGAATTTTTAAATTTATCGGTTGAGTACTCAATGAGTTCTATAAAGAAACGTGTATTAGAATTCTTAAAGAATTATCAAGGTTCTTATATACCTCAATCACATATACATAGAGCACTTGGAGTTTCTAAGAGTAGAATATCAGAAATTCTACGTGAACTTGAAAGTGAAGGATTTATTATTAGGCAAAATATTGGTAAAAGTAAAATAGTATATGTAAACCCAGGTATATTTGAAAAGTACCCGGAAATTCAACATAGAGTTTTAAAAATCGGTATTGTATACTCAAGTGAATACTTATTTCTCGGAGGATTTATAAAGAGACTTAAAAAACGTGGTTTTAGTGTTAATATTCTAATTTATAGAGATGGATTAAGAGCGAGTAGAGCCCTAGCTGAAGGGCTTGTTCATGTAACACTATCTCCACTAGTAGGTCAATTATACCTATACCCCACTTATAGAACTTATAGAATTATACTCGCAGGTTTACAAGGTGGTTTTAGAGTATTACGTAAAGTAGGTTCTAGTAGAGTTTATTCTAGCATGATTAGTACCATGGACTATGTAAGATATTATTCTCAAAGTAAAGGGCTTGTAGAAGCCTCTACTACAATATACTACTCAGACCCCTCTAATTTACACATAGCGAGGAGAGATGGTGGTTTTGTAGTTACATGGCATCCAGTATACTTAGAACTAGAAAAGTGGAGTTTTAAAACTCTCTACACTCCCAGTGACCTAGATGTAGAATTCTGTTGTACACTTGGAGTTTCAAACACTATTACTCAGAGAGAATACAAGATATTAGAGAAGACATATATCGAAGCACTTGACGAATACTCATCAAGGCCAAGTAGATATATCGACTACTACTCAACTATAACTGGAATAGACACATCTATATTAAAATCTGCTATAAAAGAGTATAGTGTTTCAAGTGAACTCAGCTTAAAAACTATTAATAAAGTACTTTACGCATATACACCCACACTACCTAATAGAGAAATATATTACGAGGCTATAACAATCACAGAAAACTAA
>JAJHQS010000030.1 GCA_020833225.1 Desulfurococcaceae archaeon | reverse complement strand
CAGAGCCTGTGAAAACAGTCTTCGAGAAGGCTCTACGCGGAGAACTAACACCACTAGATTACCAAGTACTAAGAGAACAAAGAATACTTAGACCAGGAGAAAAAGAACCAACATGGCTACAACAACTGGCTAAAATAGTACTTGAATAGATACTCCATGTCACGGGTGTTGTCGTTGAATGTTATTCTCTCTGTAATGGGTATGCCGTGGAAAGTTTATCCTGACGACTTTAATTGGGAAGAAGTTACGTATACTATAAACGAGTACTCCTCTAAAACTCGTACAACTCTACCAGTACTTTACGAATATGTCTCTAAGCATTACAGTGAACCTAAAAGAATTATTACAATTGTTCAGGACACCGTTATTGCTAGAGAGTTTAAGCCGCTTGATGATTATAATGCTCTAGAAAGTACTGTTAAAGACATGTACATAGAGTTCTTGAAAGATCTCGGCGTAACAACAAAGAACTTAGAGGTTATCGTAGCTCCTGGCTGTGGTAAATTTTTAAATAAAGGCAGGTCTCTTAGTGTAGAAGTAGATATTTGTGGAGCAGTATCTGATTTTTACTATTACCTCTTCCTGAAATTGTCATCTTTACTGTTTAATGTAGTAAAGTGGAGAGATAGTGAAGAACTCATCTTACACCTCGACCTTAGTCACGGCGTAAATTATATGCCAGCGTTAACAAGGGCAATAATCCCAGAGATCTTGTCAATAGTGGCGGCATACACAGATCTCCAGAAGGTGAAGCTGAGAGTTTATAATAGTGAACCCGTAGTAAAGGGGGTTCCAAAAGATAATTACATGATACACCTAGTGGAAGAAATAAATGTAAAAGAAGGTGGGAATTATGGATTAACACCTCTTTTCGAAGGCGTGAAAGGTAAGCTGAGGCTATTTTCTGTTAGTGGTGAACAGTGTATTAAAAAGCTAATTGATCCACGAGAGATTGGCATAGTTATTCATGGATTATCGGAGAACGTCATTAATGAGCTGAAAATCAGTAGTGCCAAGGAGTTGAACATGTTTATCGGATCACTAGTTAATGGTTTACCACTACTCGTGTTAAAAACACTACCTAGCTTAAGCCTTGAACACTTTGTTGAAAAAACACTAGGGGTGTATAAAGAACTAGTAGTTATGAACTGTAGAAGGGAAGATGATAAAGTATTCATTAAAATTACTAGAAAGGCCAAGATGACGGAGCACGTAAAGATATTAGCAAAGATTCTACTAGTGGGGAACTTAATAACGCTTAAAATACGAGAATCGTATAACGATGATGAAGGGATTTCACTAGAGCAATTAAAAGACTTAATCAATAACCTTTACAACTGGAATTCTAGGCTAAAGACAATCATAGGCTTTGACTATATTGTATTAGAGAAAATGATAAATGCTATTAGATCTATAAGAGAACTAGACGGCTGGACTTCACCTACATACTATTCCGAGCTCGCCGAGCAAGTAGAATTAATCACTAAAGGAGGATGTGAAGAAGAGCTAAGTGATTCTTCAGATAGATTTGAGAGGAATTTCTTGCAGCATTCAGGTTTACACCGCTGTGTAATTGAAGTAAACGTTAAAAATAGGAGAATCAGGTATACCAAGAACCTTCAAGATAATATAGTCGATAAAATCTACAAGGCAGCCACAAGAGGCTTAGTATTGATTTAAGTCATGATATTTAAGTAAAGTAAGAGGAGGACTTCGTCAAGATCATATTCACAGACTCTATACTAGAGTTACTAGGCTTAAGAAAGATTGCCACTTTTATTTTTAATTTTGCTCCGAGCTTATTCTTTCTTCATTATGGGGGGTTTATAAGCCTGATTCACGATTTACACGTTGTTAAACAATTGTAATTTCGGTATTGGTCAGATATGTCCTAATGAATTAGAGAGGTTCCTATCAGAAAAGGAGATCTCTAATTGCTTATGACATAACAGTGAATTTTAAATAGTTCAGGACTTGTGAAGTCTCTACGGAAGATTAGATCTCTTGTTCTCTTAGAAGCGAAGAGCTTAACATCGCAGTCACCGTGAGACTGTGCTTGTAGTCAAGGCATACTTAGCTGAATGCAAGATCTCTAGGTAGTCAGCAAACCGCATTGTGCAAATACTCAGCATGAGCATTATAAAAGTAGTGTTCTCGAAGACGAGGTACTTTAAGCTTCCAAGAGATATCAATGCGGATAGAAAAGTCGTAACACTATTGAAATTATTAAATACTGTAACAATAGTGTTACAGGATTTAGTCTAATTTTATGTAGTGAGAGAAGTGAAAAATACTGATAGGAGTTATAAACGTTACTCGAGGGAATATGTCGAAAACGAACTCTTCCTAATAAGCTTTTATCTAGCATTTTCATGTAAAGTTTTACATTTAATCTTAAGGCCTCAGGATTAAAGATGTCAAGGAACATTACACATATAATCTGGCCTAATATCCCTATGTCGCTCTTTAACCACGACTTCAACAACACCAAAATACTCATTAGGTTATGTAAGAACCCTCGCCACTTTTCACCCTCCCTCATCTATGAACACGCGTGAATAATGACATATGTAGCCCTTGTACTAATAAGAACCTTAACTGAACAAAATAGAAAGAACTGGAATTATAGCAAAAATAATTGATCTACTCTTATTGAGTAATATTCGAACCATAGTGAATAAAAACATGGATAATATTGTTACTTATTTAATAAATAGTTTTTTTATTAGTCCATAAGAATTTTATCATTTTAATTAGTAAATTTGGTAGTTAGAAAATATGAGTAAATGATCTAATTGCTCATACATGTTCTCAAAATTAATACATTCAATGCCGCTTAATCCATACTCATCTAACATGTGCTTTTGCTTTAACTCAACACAGACATCGCTATATGTAATGACCATGACATAAGCCCTTTGTCCAACAATATCAGTAAACCTTTTTAAATGATCCAACTTTTCTCCAGGAAATTCTCTTCGCGTAGATGCTTCAAAAATGTGTATTTTATCATCTATAACCGCTAGAATATCTATTTCTCCAGAAATTTTCTCTTTATAACTCATAGTATTATAGTATAATCGCGGTAAAGTAGGAATTCCGTGACTTACTAAGTAATGGTATAACTCGTATTCTAAGTATGCCCGATTTGAGAGAACTATATTAATATATCTTTCAAGATCTTTTGTGGTTTTGAATTCATTTCTCGCAGTCGCTAAGTGTTCAAATATGTAATCAGCTATGTGACCTTGCACGTGAAGATCAACTTTGTTATCAATATCTCTGATCAAATTCATTATTATATTAATAAATTCATCTCTTCTCTCCTTTACAATACTATCTTCTAGTTGTAATAATATTCGAGCGTTAGAAAGACGTTCTCCAAGCTTATTAATGATATTTATAGTCTCTTTAAAATTTTCATGCTTTCCGTTAACATATAGTTGCCGATAAATGCTAATATTTCTTTCATCCAATAGTATCCATATCCTGCTGATCTCTGGATCTCGTAACTCTATTCTCAAATCCTCGATATCTATTAAATTCATTAAGGCGTATAGCGCTCCAGTAAAACTCTTGGGCTTTCCGCTTCTCACTTTACTAATAAACTCTTGGACTTCTCTATTATAATTTAAGATTTTATTAAATAATCCATTAACACATTTTTCAGTAGTAACTATGCTAGGAGAGAGGATGGAACCTAAAATACATTTAGCATAACTTTCCATACTCCTTAAGAGCATAGAACCTTGGTTTATCAGTTCTTTTAATTTTTCAAAGTCATTGACTTGACTCGGATATAATTTTTCTAGCGGTTTTAAAACTTTTTGAAGAAAGTCGTCAATATCTTCCACTTTAACCCTACATAAGATGTTGTATCTCTCATCTCCCTCTAAATTAAGCCCTTTAGCTATTAGTCCAAGTAAACACTCAGTGATAGTCTCATTTACACTAGAGATCATATTGTTAGTCACAGAAAGCCCCCCGATGTTTTTAGCAAAGTAAAAAGATATAAATTTCCGTGACTCAACCTAATAATAGGCGTGACTTAATGTCATCACCTCCCTCTTCAATTACTAAAACTAGTATTTCACAAATTGAGCTTTTTGACTGGGGTGCTAGAATAGGGGCGGCAGCATATTCTGATGGTATTAAAGCATCACAACTCGAGAACATTATCTCCATACTTGATACTGTAGAGGGGAATGAGGCCTTACTCCTTGTTGCAACCTTTGCTCAAAGGCAGTCTAAGAGATTAGAACAAGGTTACAACCTAGCAAAAATAGTTACTGAGGCTATGTTATACCTCTTTGAGAATAACTTAGGTAAGGATGCGGCCAGGATGGTTTTAGGGATAGCAAGGTGGGTTTTTGATGCGCTTCAAGGAGCTCGTAAATTCAGGCGTGAAGAACTGGAGAAGTTGACATTAAAAGATATACTCAGCCATTTATCTCAGGTACGTAGATAATTATACTGAGGTCACATCCAATGTCTCATGTGTACTTCGATAAGCTTGATGTACTAACACGTATCCAAGGCACCTTAATCAATAAAACCCCATTACGAGTTGGTGTAGGTAGGGTACTCACGCTTGGATCTAGTATGGACATAGCTGTTTTAAGGATGAAATTAGGTAAAGATAATGTACCCTATATTCCAGGTAGCAGTTTAAAGGGTGCATTAAGAAGTTTTGCCGAATCTATCCTAAAGGCTCAGGGTAAAGATGTACATTCACCATGGGATTTTAATAAGATCGATGAGGAGATTAAGAAGGGAGACTACTGCCTTATATGTAGGGTTTTCGGCAATACAGGGATAGCTAGTCATATACGTATATACGATGCATACCCTGAAGGCCCTGTCTTTACAGAAATCAAAACTTCTGTTGGGATGAATAGAGATTTCATGGCTGCACACCCAGGGGTCTTGTATACAGAGGAGTATGTAGTTCCTTACACAAAATGGAAGTTTATGATGGATGTCATCAACATCTGGATATATCCTAAGCCTCGTGGTGAAGAGGGAGAGTTAATATGGACATTGTTAAGCGCTCTTAGAGAGGGATTAATTCAAGTAGGTGCTAGGAAAACTATTGGCTATGGTCTCATAAGGCTTGAAAAAGCTAGATATGTCGTGTATGAAGTCAAGAACGGTGTGCTTGTAAAAAGTCTTGAAGGTGAAATTCATGAGTAACATGCAGTGGGTTTCTCACAGTATTTTAAAGAGAGAGGTTAAAATAACCTGGTATACTGTTGCTAAGAGTCCTCTAAGGGTAGGTGTTGGGAGAGAGCCTCCTCTCGGTTCTCCAGTAGACCTCGCAGTTATCAGAATAAAACTCCAGGATAAGAATATCACCTACATTCCGGGTAGTAGCCTAAAAGGTGTTTTCAGAACTACTGCTATACAGTTAGCTAAAAAGAAAAACTTACGTGTCTGTTACGGCGTAGGTAAAGATGTGTGCACAAAAACCGAAAAAATAGAAGGGATTACACTCGAAGATTTCATAGAACATCTACTAAGGGGGGGTAATACCTCTGAGGCTCTTAAAGTATTTAATGAAAAAGCATGTTTACTTTGTAAATTATTTGGAGCACCGGGTTTTTCAGGCCACATAATATTTATGGATGCTTATCCTATTGATGTTAATGGTAATGTTATTGAGGTTCCACTAGGTATAAGGACAGGTATAGCTATTGACAGAAGAACCGGTGCAGCTTACAAAGGAGCATTATATCAAGTAGAATACGTGATGCCTGGAGCGAGGTTTAAGACAACAATATTAGCTACAAACCTACCAAATTACGCTATTGGGCTCATTGCAAAAATACTAAAACTAATTAATGAGGGTTATGTGAAGATCGGAGGTTTTAAAACTAGGGGGTTTGGTGAAGTTGGTATAGAAGATCTTGAGCTTAAAATAAGAGGAGCATGTGAGGGAACTAAGTTGTTAAGTCTTGATAACTTTGATAAAGAGATTGAATTAGCAGATTGCGCAGAAATTTCAGGAACATGGCTTGTAGCTAAGAGAGATAACGCATGGAAGTGTTTAAGTAAACTAGAAGAGGTATGGGACATTGTCAAGTTTACCTAGAATTAAGATATTACGTAGTAATCCAAGATCTCGTGATACGTTAGAGGATCTTATAGGATATATGGAAGTAGATATAATTGCAAAAAGTTATCTTCACATTGGAACAGGATTCGAATTTTTATCTATAGACGCTATTAAGAAGTTTGAGGAGTTAGTGAAGAGAGCAAGAACAAGAGAGGACCTCAGGAGTATAATGAGTAGATTTTCAGAGGAAGTGGCAAAAGAGCCAGAAGCCCCTGTAATGATTGGTGACAAGTTAATTATACCTGGCAGTACTGTTAAAGGTAATGTGAGGAGTAGATTAGAATTAAGCTTTATACCTAAGGACGGACAAATTAGGAGCTGTTTAATTAGAGCTCACAATTATCCATTACAACCACCCAGACGCGGAGAACAAGGTTGGAGACACTTTAGAATATGGGAACACGCATTAAAATTTACGCGTGACGAGCCTTGTGATTATACTAAAATGCAAAAAGTGTGTATTCTCTGCGATATTTTCGGCACTGCTGGTTTAGTGGGACTTGTACATTTTAATGATTTTACAGGACCAAGTATACATGATGTCATATCTTTAAATCTAGTATCAATAGGTGAAAGACTCTTTGTGGCTAAGCCTGAAAGTGTATTCTCTGGGCGCATTATATTCAGAAATATTAAGCCACTAGAACTGGGCTTATTACTATATGGTATGGGTATAAGGAGGGGAGTTGAAGGCAGGTCGGTATTGCTTGGTAAGCATAAGTATGTTAAATATGATAATATTAAACTCGGCATTGTAACTTACAAGATCAAGTCACTTCAATTATCGAAGTTATCGTCAAGCATAGAAGTTGAAATTACAGTAAGACCCGGAGACAAGGTTGAGGGTAATGAGCTAGGTAAAGTCACATTTAGCCTTCTTAAATTAGTTAATGAGACGTTCAAAGAAGAACTCCTAGATATAGATGAGGTGAAAATGCTTGAGCAAATTGAAGCTAGAGCTTAAAGAGCCTTACCCCATTTATAGGGGTCTGAGAGTCCCCATATGGGAGAATGAAAACGCGATCACTACTAGGAAAGTTACTCAAAAAGATGTCGAAGATCTAGCTACTGCTTTGGGTATCCTCAAGGATATGCTAAGTGAAGTAATAAAATCCCCTCTCACGAAAGATCTCGATATTTGTGATAAATTAGAGTGCATAGCAAATACTATAGTACTATTCTATAAAGCCCCCCTTATACAGGAAGTTTCACCAATTGCTCCTACACCTTTGAAAGCCTATAGTATGATAATGCTATTTGGGAAACTATTAAGCAAAGTTATTTTAAAAGAGCATGAGCTTTCAGAAATTATTAAGGATCCCTTTAAATTAGCCGAAGTATTAGGAAGTGAAGAGTTTATAAAGATCTTGCGAGAAAGTCCTTTAAGCAGGCTCTTTGAAAAAAATACAGCTGACCTTGTATATAAACTTTGGATCTCTTTTCCAGCAGATACGAGACCTGGATATAATACCTCGAGCTTAATAGTTCATTTGCTCTTAACATCTGCCATTACATGGGTGTTGAATTATGATTTAAGAAGAAGTGATAGGTGTTATTTGAATATTCTTCGTATAGCGTCATTATTACACGACATAGGCAAAGCAGTAGACCCTGAAGATCACGTCAATAAATCAGTGGATATAGCTAAAACTCTCTTGAAAGATGTCGTAAGCGACGAGCTTCTTAGTAAAATACTAGAGCTCATCGAGAGTCATCATGAAAGAAATTCTCCTCTTCATAGAGCTGACGTGATATCATCTGAGAGTGATAGACTCACAAGCCTTGTTGGCAGTGTAATAGGTGATAAGTTAGATAAATTAGAGAGGATTATAGGTAAAAGTAGAGATGAATGGGAATTCTACAGGGATCTCTATATTAAAATAGAAGATCTTAAGAAGTTAGGAATCTTAAAGACAGATGATCCTGTGAAAGAGCTTAGTGAAGAATTTCTTGAAGGGATAAAAGCAAAGAAAATCATTGTAAGCAAGAGCGTTAAACATAGTGTTATAAGCGACATTAACGTAGTACTTATAGATATAGCTTCTATACAGGACTTTATATATAGAGCTCAAGAAATAAAGACTATAGCCCTCGCTAGTCATATAGTAGATCTCATAACGTATGTGAGTCTCTATTTTTACATATATAGTATGACTGGTATCCCCCCTGAAACAATTGTATATTCTGGTGGTGGAAACGTTCTACTCTTATTACCTAGAAGTATTAATATTGATGAGTTAATTGATAATTTTAACAATGAGTTAAAGAAGAATGCTATGCCTATTAGCCTTAATTACGCGAAAACTAGCTTTACACATGACTATGTAGAGTTGAGTAAGAATCTCGGAGTAGACTTAGCTAAGTCTAAATTTATAATTATGCCTGAAGAATCCCTAGAAAACATAGCTAGATCTTTGAATGTTAAAAAACGAGCTGATGAAGAGTTATGTAGATTGTGTTATAGCGATATTGCTTTAGATAAGATAAAGACGCCTGAAGGTGTCATACCTGTATGTCAACTATGTAAAAGGTTATATGAACTTGGCGTAAATATACACTTTGCTGCTAAGTGGTCAACAACCTTTAATATAGCTGATCAAATGTTTTCTGCTAATGAAGCATTTAATAAAACTTGGGATGAGATCTCTCCATGGATCATGGAAATTATTGCAGGACACAATCCTGAAGAGTTTGACACTGGTATTCAGAAATTGCGCGATTACGCTGTCGTTAAATTTGATGGGAATAATATAGGATCTTTCATGTTAGACGCCATATCATTTACTGATGCGGTTGAGAGAAGTTTTAGAATAGATTATGCAATTAAAAAAGCGTATTTTAAAGCCTTAGAGCTCATATTTGAGAGTATTAAAGAAGTGAATAAGGATGCTGCCATAAGAGATGTAATCAGAATTTTTCTAGGTACAATATATATGGGTGGAGATGATGGCTTATTAATAGTTCCAGCATATCTTGCTGTACCATTAGCTCATTTAATAACAGAAGAATTCAGCAGAGAGCTTGGTGGAACAGCAGGATTAACAGCATCTATAACTGGTGGACATGCGAAAATGAACATATGGGCTTTAATAGATTCAGCAAATAGCCTCATGGAAAAGGCTAAGGAACATTTGAGAGCTATAGGTGGAGGCATTATATTTGATCTCTATGAAGGTCTAGCTCCATCAGGTCACGAAGCTGTTAAACGCATAAGTGGGGTTTCTAGTAAGTTCAGAGGGACTAGTAGTAAGTCTACAATTGTTGAGAGTGTGCAGCCTTACGAAGTTAAGTTAGATGAAATTGTCATGAAAAAACCTCCAGAAATGTGGCGCACATTAATACCGCTTATATTTGATATTAGTAATGAAGATGTTGAGAAAAGTGAGTGGTCTCGCGAATCTTCATATAAGTTCTACAAAGAGATCTTTAAGAAATGCTTTCTTGCTTCGCGTAGCGAAGACGAAAGATCACGTATTCAAATTTCAGATCAAATGGTAAGCTACTTAAAGTCTCTTAACAGGGCTATATTAGACTCTGTAAGAGAGGTCTCAGAATATATTCATAGAAAAGAATTACTCTACATTTATGTAGCAAGACAGATAAAAGACGCTGCGAATAGGAAAGTAAAGCCTTTTTATAAGCTACAAGAATTTTTCGATAAAACTCTCTTTGACACATCTGGTAAATTTAAAGAAAGCGAAAGTACTAGGCTGTATGATGTTCTCGTACTAATAAAATTTATCAAAGGTGGTGCTTGGTGATAAAGTTTATACTAAAATTAAGAGCAGTAACGTTCCTCACTGTTGGCGGAGGTTTACCTGAACTGATAGGAGTCGACGTAGCGTTTATTAGGGTGCCTATTGAGAATGAATATAAACTATACATACCAGGTAGTAGTGTAAAAGGTGCCCTTAGAACATCTACTAGTAGAATTGCGGAATATTATGGATTCAAATCTTGTGGAGAAATAGAACCTGGTAAAATTATGCGTACTCATCAAAATAAAGGCTTATGTGATGTATGTAAATTATTTGGATATCCTGGACGTGAACACGGAGAATCCTCGCCACTACTCGTTAGTGATTTTAAACCCGAAGGTGAAGTTAAGGTTGTAGATATAACACGTACAAGTATAAATAATAAGACACTGACAGCGCTAGAAGGGGCACTTTACACTATAGAGCACGTAGTTCCGGGGACTATCTTTAGCGGAGTAATAAGCTTACGTGAAGATGTTACATCATTACTCCCACTACTGCTTCTTGGAGTAGCAGAACTAAGAACAAGTAGATTTGGTCTTAGATCGCTCGTCGATCTAAGAATAGAAGATAACGGCGAATTAGACAAATATGTTGATGTAAAATGGAAATCTCTTTTATCAGAACTGAGAAAATGGTTATGGGAAGGTATAACATGAGTTCTCATAGATTCTTTGAAATAGAAGTGACTCTACTGAGCCCTACTATATTGACGCATAAGATCACTAAAACAGGTTATTTAAAACCACTAGATCACATACCAGGATCCACATTAAGAGGGGCTATTCTTACAGCTCTATATTACTATGGTTACTTAAATCAGGTAGATCTGAAAAATGAAGCTACAGAACCATCCCTATTAGCTACACCAGCATATCCTATAATTAGTGTTGAAAATAGAGATTTTCAAACACTTCCAGCCACACCATTTGACTTCGAATGTAAGCTATGTAGCAAAAAGATATCTAAGCTCAGAGTTTTAACAAGTGTTCTTGAAAAAGGACTTTACCAGCAAGTAGAACTCACAGCAGACTGTCCAGAACACGGTTCAATGAAAACTCTCTATTCTAAACTCTTAGCACGCGGAGGTAAAAAGCCCTCTTTAAACATTGTTTATACAACCTCAGTAGCCATTAATAAAGCTACGAGAACAGCAATGAGAGGTATGTTGTACAATTATGAGGCGATTGCGCCCGGCTTAAGATTTTGGGCTAGAGTTGCATTTCCAGATCACATTGTTAGCAAGTTGGAAAAGAAGTTTGAAATAAGTATTGGTAGGGGGCGTTCTAGGGGTTTTGGACGTGCTCAAATCACACTTCTAACCGAACATGAACCAGAGTTTACTTCGCTACCTACTACTTTTATAGCCTTATCACCACTATTACCTTTGAAAATGTTTACATGGGGTTCTTGTAGTGTTGTTATTGATGTTATTTACGGTAGAACATTTAAAATAATTGGTGGCTGGGATATGGCGTATGGGCTTCGTAGACCAATAGTAACAGCCGTGAAGAGAGGGGCTGTTCTTAAAACTAAAATAAAGTATTCTGAGCACTGTGATGTAAGAACATTTTTAACTATGTTATCACATGGAGGAGTCCCAGTAAAATATGGTAATATGTGGCTTACAGGTTTTAATGTATTATTTCCACTTGAGGAATATCTAAATATGAGAGGTGATATTGGTGCTTAGTAATTTTAAAGCAAAATTCATCGGAATACTTGAGTTCACGAATATAGGACCACTAAATATCGGCTCTAGAAGACTCGGCAATATTCTCTATACTCTGAGAGTAGATAAATATGTAGTAATACCTTCAACAACGTGGAAAGGGGCCTTTAGACAATTATCTGAGAGACTTGTAGAGAATTTACCCATGGAGAAGATCGAAGAATTAGCTGTGAGAACTGTTACATTAGCTAAGAGTATTCGAGAAAAGAGAGAGCACGTAAAGCATTTGTTAGAAGATTTTAAATCTGCACTTAAAGGTGGTGAAACTAAGATATTTGATCATATTAATGTTAAACAAGTTCTTCTAGAAATAGGATATAGTGAAGAAGAACTTCAAATGTTAGAAGATCCCGTTAATGCTCTTATACAGTATTTAGAATACTATTGTCCAGTAGGTAGATTATTTGGAAACAGTGTTCGAGCTGGTAGTATAAGATTCTTAGATACTCTTATACAAGGTGAAATCATGTTAAAACCAGGAATAGGTATAAATAGGGAGAAGCTTACCGTAGAAGAAGGAGCACTTTACCTTATTGAGTCTATACCAATTGGGACTTCCATAAAGTTGATCATAATTGGAGAACTTGAAGATAGAGCTAACACACCATCAAAATTACTTGCATCTATACTTGAAGCTGTTAAAGAAATAGGTTTAAACATTGGTGGACGTAAAAGTGTTGGTAGTGGACTACTAAAGCTAAAAACCGGTAGTTTCTATATAATTGAATACGCTGAAGATGCAAGGAATTATGGAATATATCTGGCTAATCCATTTAAAAGATCTCCAATAAACTTAGATGCATTCATAAAGTGGTTAAGAGGAGAGTAATATGAAGAAAAATACACCACTCATAGCTATTCAAAGTCAACCAGCATAATGGTCTAAATACAAAATAAGAACGCGGATGTTTGTAAGAATCTTACAAAAGTTTAATATCTCACTATAATTTTAATCTAAATGTTGTCATAGTAGTTCTTGATAGTCTTATAGATAATATAAAGGATCTCGAAACTCCAATATTTGTTAAAAGTGTTATAGTGAACTACGGGATCATATAGAAAAGTCATTCACTTAGAAAGAGTTGTGATAGAGTGGAAATATCTAGAGAACTTCATTAAAACTCTTTAATCGTATTAAAGGTGAATATAAAGTAATTCGATCGCCAAGTTTATTAAAGGTAATAGCGGGATCTACTATTGGTCCTCTCAGAGGTGTTTGAAGACTCCAGGTGACGTGAAAGACTTTTGAATCCCCTATTTTATAGAAAATAGGAGATCTTCGTATTAAAAACAATTCCACTATAATAGTGGGCTTAAGTCATGGCATTATTTTCATGCTAACAATGTGATAAAACTTGCCTATAGATTAGCAAGTATTAGTCTATTAGCTCAAGGTCTAGGCGGGGAAACTTTTTAATAGTGATCCTGTTTCAAGTATGTGAAAAAGTCATATAGAATAAACATTAACATTACCGCTGAGGAATGCATAAGTCCTATATGACTGGTTCATAAATTACAAGGTCTTATGCCTGATATTGGCAAAAAGAGGGAGTTAGAAGATTTCAGGAATAGTATTGTCAACAGAATTTATTATAGAA
This sequence comes from Desulfurococcaceae archaeon, assembly GCA_020833225.1. Taxonomy (GTDB): domain Archaea; phylum Thermoproteota; class Thermoprotei_A; order Sulfolobales; family Desulfurococcaceae; genus UBA285. The sequence goes on along the minus strand of JAJHQS010000030.1, from coordinate 2,539 downwards.
TATAAAATACGTCTACTTTGCTACTTATTATCTACTTCCTCTAGCACTTTATTCAATAGTGTATAAGAAGAGTATATGTGAGGAGGTCAAGAAATTAGGACAGATATATTGTTTATATTACTTATGGGGAAACATGGAACTTTGTTAAATGATTTAGAACCAATAGAGTTCTTACAATGGACCCTACGCCGTTTACGTCATACGGTTTGCAGGGGGTATTTGTAAATATTTAAAGTGCTATTGCATAGTGAATTTAACAATAACTTGTTCACTCTAAGTAAAGATCAGAGCAGAAGAGATCAAATAAATACATAATGGTCGCTCATGTAGGGTTACAGGAAGAACGTGTTCAAGCGTGTTTAAGTAGGGGGAGAGTCTTAGTAAAAAATAATTTCACGGAGAGAAAAGAATTATAATATTGGAAATGCTGACCTTATCGTGCATAGGAGTTAGTGTGAATGAACCTTGATCTACATTATAGCAAGGAATTTTACACCTGTTGAGTGTAGAGCTCTTCACAGACCTATAGATGAGTGGGCCTGGTATGAATGTCCCGATATTTCAAGCTTATTGAGAGATTTCATTCATTCTATCCGCCTCGGTCATATACCAATATTAGCAACTCCACGAGGTGTCGTAGACATAATGAATATTGAAAAAGAGCGAAATACTCTCGAGAACCCTATATTATCAGGTTGTATAATGCTTATAGCTAATTTCAAAGATCTTGAGACTCTTATCAGATATGCTACTAGAATAAAGATACGTAAAAATGGTAATATTACAGCTTGCTTTAAAGAAATACCATTAGAAAAACTAATTAAACAAGGACATATACCACTTATCTGGAGATCCCTTGATCTTTAAACCATATTTAAAATTTAAAACTAAGTCTTTCGCCTCTTCGACTCCTATTATCATACTCTCAAAGCATTTGTGAAGCAGGAATCTTTAACGCTTAATCCTTTCAATTCTTACTATTGTATTCTAAATGTGGACTTTTACCTGGGTTTCTTACTATTGTCTTCGATACTTACTTAGTAGAGGAGGATTTATAAATATAATTCATAATGATCTTGAGTCTTTAATCAATTATTCTAAGCAGGTGTTCATGCATAGTCCCCGGGATCAGATATGATCTTGTGGGAGAATTATGAAATTAACAAAAACATAACATTGTAAATAGGTCTGAACCAAGCTCATGTATGTAGATATCTTTGCGAAAGATCTGTTCTTCCCTTAGGATCAGAGGAGATCTCGATTTCGTTTCTTAAGTTTTAAGAATAGCTCTGATAGATATAGATTTAAGGATCATATTTGTAAAGATCGCTACTGAAGCTATTAAGAGTGAGGACTATGATATTAGCATTGAAGACTTAATAATTCACGTAGTAATACTTTTAAGCAAAGATGTAGTTTTTGTGGAGTTTATTGGTAACGATGAGATTTTATCTATTAGTCTACTTAAGTCGCTGTTAAGTGGGCTGAGGAATCTTAGTAGATGATTAATAAAGAAGCTTAGTAAATTTCGTCTAATTTAAATCCTCTTCCTTCGGGAATGACTTAGATATAGATATTATTAAACTTGATGGTAATTGTTACGTGGCGATAGAATAAGTGCGATTAAGGAGTTGAAAGAGGTATATTAGTATGAGTTTAAAGTGTATAAGAGGAGTGTTCTTTCTTTTAGTTTTCCGGTTAATGGGTCTACTTCGAGTTCTAGTATTTCAAGTGTTGTTACTCCTATGAGGACTTTATCTATATTTGATATTAACACGGGTACTATATCTGATCTCCCCATGATCTCTACGTATGCTCTAGATCTGTTCATCTCTATAACACCCACCCCTGTTTCTACCTTAGATCTACCAGTTACTTTAAGCCCCAATTCTCTAGCCATACTCTCCGGGATCACTGTTAAAGTGGCACCAGTATCTACAAGAGCCCTGGTCTCAATAATTCTTGAAGCATCTTCACAACCTACTTTAACATCCACCCATATATGCCCCATTTAGACACCAAGGGCATATGTTCTACCTAGAGTAAACTTCAATTCACTAATATACTTTCATCACAATAGTTTTTAAGTGATGTAGTAGAACATTGTTTTAAATATAGCTATATGTGTTTTACTATAGATTTTCTTCGCTCTTCTAAGAGGTGTGAGAGACTATGTATATTAGGAGTTGAAGGTGGTTGAATTATTGGTGTCGCCTTAATGCGTGTCGGCTACATTAGAGCTATTCGTGTTAGAGTTGGGTGGATTAGGGGTTTTATTTATGGCTGTAAGGGTAAAATTAAGGATTATGAGAGGAGATAGTGTTATTGAAACTATAGCATTAATTAATAGCGGTTATGAGGCAGATTCACCTCAACTCATGATACCCTTAACACTTGCAAAAACGCTAGGTACATGGCCACCGCCCCCAGACTCTAGAGAAGCGGTTTTTGAAACTGCTGGTGGACCTGTAAAAGTATGGGTTATTAAGAGGGGTGCTAGAGTGCGCGTTATAGCAAGTGATGCTGAATCTAAAGAAGT
>JAJHQS010000029.1 GCA_020833225.1 Desulfurococcaceae archaeon | reverse complement strand
TATTCCAGACTCCTCATTACCGTAGATGGCTGGTTCTCGCTCTCTTTACACTTAACTTTTTGATTTTTGCAATGCATTAATGACCTGCCTCATAAAATCATCAACACCAACCATTGTCATAAGTGGAATACCTATTAATATAGGGATGTCTGGTGGTATACCAGCCTTCGTATATACACCAGCGGTTATTATAATTAGATCGGGTCTTCTAAGTTTAACAGCATTAGCAAGTTCTGCTACCCTATATATTTGCATCTCGGCATTAATCTTGTACTTCTTTAATAACTCTCTCAGTCTCTCCTTAACTAGGTTAGCGGATGCTGCTGCTGATCCGCATGCCACATATATGAGGTACTTCTTTTCTTCAGACATCTTACCACCTGGGTTAGGAGTATTAGATAGAGGGTTTAAAATTCTTTTACCGTATAGACGAGTCTATCTTGGTGAAAAGTATACTATCCTTAGCAAGCTTACTAATCTCCATGTATACACCTCTATGCAAATAACCAACATTAGTTAACCATGAAAATTCGTAGTCGAGGCGATAAATATACTTACCATCTCTTTTACATTTTAATGATATTTTTAGTCTCCTATACACATATTCCCAATTTGTAAACCCTATGTATGTTAACATCTTACTTCCTTTTACTAAAATAGCGTGATCTCTGCTTATTTCTACGAGTTTATAGTTAAGTCTATGAATAAATTTTTCGACAATCTTATAAAGATCAAGGGGGGCCTCAACCTCTGTCGCTACTCTTCTTGGCAATTTAAGCCCCCAGATGTGCCTCTTTATATAGCATTCGCAAAAAAATTATAAACTTGACTTAAAAAAATTTATAAACTTGACTTATGTATGTATAATATAGGAGGGTAAAGCATGATCGACATTATGGGGGCTGTTCAATATTTCCTCTCGCTAGGCCCAGCACTAATGATGCCTGTAATATTGTTCATACTAGCCCTGATCTTTAGGCAACCTGTTGGGAAAAGTGCTAGGGCTGCTATATTAGTCGGCATTGCCTTTGTAGGTATCTTCGCTGTCCTGGGAGCTGTACTCGACGTGGTTAGCAAGATCATAAACTCCATGGTTCAAGCTTATGGGATAAAACTTGTAGGCTTAGATATAGGTTGGCCGTTAACATCCGCTATAACCTGGGCTGTTCCTCTATCAGCGTTGATAATACCTATAGGCTTTATAGTAAACATAGTCCTTCTAGTCTTAGGATGGACTTCCACGTTTGATGCCGATATATGGAACTACTGGCATTGGGCCTTCACAGCGGTAATGGTCTATATGTGGACTAATAACTTAGCACTAGCATATATAATAGCAATAATTACAGAAATACTTATCCTAAAGTTGGCAGATTGGACAGCACCCCTTGCACAGAAATTCTTTGGAATACCAGGGTGTTCACTACCACACACAGAGACCACGAACTGGGCTCCCCTGAACCTAGCCTTAGAAAAAGCTATATTTTCGAGAATTAAGAAACTCGAGGAAATAAAAGCTGATCCCGAGTCCCTGAGAGAGAGATTTGGTGTCTTCGGCGAACCAATGATGATTGGTTTTGTAATAGGTGTATTGCTGGGGTTAATTGCTAGAATGTCGTGGGATTGGGTATTAAGAGCTGGGATCTACGTAGCTGCACTAATGCTACTAATGGGTAGACTTATCGGAATATTAATGGAGGGACTAGTTCCCATCGCTGACGGCATAAGGGAATTCTTTGAGAGATCAAAGAGGTTCAAAGGAAGAGTTATTTGGATAGGCATCGACGCAGGACCTATAGGGAACGCAAATCCACCATCAATCGCCGTAGGATACATTTCAATACCTCTACTATACTTAATAGCTGTTTGTTTAAGCTATATAGGAGCCAACCAAATCCTCCCATTAGCTGATGTAGCAATAATACCGCTATTCTTCATGTGGGCAGCGGCAGCGTCTAGGGGTAATTTAATTAAGGCCTTCCTTAATGGATTGATAACATTGACATTAGTAGTTTACCTTACCCATCTTTTCGCTTCACCACTAACAACCGCGGCTATATCCATTGGATATGCTATTCCAGTGGCTCTTGCCTCAAGTCTAGATGCCGGCTCACACGTATTACCCTTTGTACTGATGTACCCGATAATCTCCTTCGTCTCGGGTAATATGGGCGGCTTTGCATTTGGCACGATACTGTTAATAATATACTTTGCTGCTTGGTATTATGCGAGAGATATGCCGAAGAAATTGGCAGAGAAACTATAATTTTTTATAATTTTTTAAAACTCATCCTGGAAAGGGGACTAATCTCTCATGCTCGTCTCTATAGATCTAGGTACAAGTGCCGTTAAAGTAGCTGTTTACAACCTAGATGGTAGCCTCTTAGAGCTAAATAAACACCAGATCCAGAGGCAAGATCCCGAAGAATGGATTCATGCTATTGAAAAAGCCATTCCAAGAGTACTTAAGAGAGGCGCTGATCAAGAGGTGTTCGTCACCGTTGATAGCACTTCTGGATCTTTCTTAATGGTTGACGAATATGGTAATCCATTAATTAAACCAAGTATGTATTATGAAAAAGACATAGAAGCATATAACCTCATTAAAGAAAAAGAAGCTATAAAAGAGTTAAGCCAAAGAGGAGTAATAATAGACCCTTCATCGCCTTTAACAAGGCTATATGGTATAAAAAAACGATTTCCCAACTTATACGCTAAGACTAAATGGATAGTCCCTGTAACAACATGGTTATTGTATAGACTATGTATAAGAGAGGGGGAGAAGTGGATTAATATCAAGACAGATTTCACAAATGCGTTGAAGTTTGGTTTAGACATACTAAAGGAAACACCTCGATATTTTACTAGAGTCTACGATGAGTTAGAACTTGACATAAACAAAATGCCAGATTTAGCTCCTAGTGGAGAATTTATATGTAAAGCTAAAAGTCGCTGGTCTGAGAGAATAGGTCTCTATAACTCAGGTGTTTATCAGGGGATGACCGATGGCGTTGCTTCTGCACTTGCCTCTGGCGTATTAGAATTAGGTAGTGTTAGTGTTTATAGTGGGTCTACAACGGTCATTAAGATGGCTACTAAGAAGCTAATAACACATCCATCTGTATATTACCACCTACATCCATTAGGAGGATATTTAGCTAGTGTTACAACAGGTTTCACAGGATTCTATTTATCTTGGATGTGTGAATTGTTTAGCATAGAAATGAATAAGGTTGATCAATTGGTAGAGAACATAAAAATAGGCGACGAATTCCTATTTATTCCACCTGGCGATAGAGCCCCCTTCTATGATCCTTCTATAAACGCCTCCATACTCGGATTAAAAATATCCGAGAATGAGACCAGGGAATATACTATAGGAAGGTTTCTCAGAGGTTTTATGATCGGATTATCACTAGCCGAAAATTATCTGATTCATTTATTAGAAAAACTATTTGAAGTAAAAGCCGTAGAAATAGGGCTAAGTGGTGGAGGTGTAAAGTCAAAAGTTCATAATATATTGAGAGCCTCGATTTACAGAAGAACTGTAAAGATCTACCCCGACGTAATAAACACAGGACCTCTAGTACCAGTACTACTCAAGACACATTTATACAGCAACTTAAACGCTATTAAAGAAAAGTTTATAAAACCTATAGAAACAATAAGACCAGATCCTAGCTTGCAAGAAGCATACAGTAAGCTCAGAGAAAAATACAGCAATATTTGGTCTATACTAAAAGAAATTTACAATAATTTACAATAAGTAGTTAAAACTTCACTCAGAAAATTTTAGCCTATTATTTTTCCCACCCAGTACCTATCGACGAGAATGGTTAATCTCCAGGTTATTCACAATGGTTCTTAAGCCTTATTGATATGTAATATCCATTAGCAGTAGAAATAAAGTTATTTTCACTAAAGTTTCCAGACTCCTTATTACCATAGATGGCTGGTTCTCTCTTCTAAGTCTTCTCGAAATCCCCCCGCTAAGCGTGTCTTAGGGGAAATTAGTTAAAGCCATGGCTTTAACTCTTCAAGTCCTATGGAGACCATGTATTCTCTAATGCTACGTCTAGATTCCTCATTATTACTGCTACTTAAAACTCTGCTCAATAATTCTTTTTTCACACTATTTACACTTAACTTGGAGATAACATATTTGACTAAACCTACTTGTGTTGGGTTTACACTGAGACCTCTAATGCCTAATCCCAGGAGCACGGGTATTGCAGGAATTTTACTAGCCATTTCACCACATACTTCTACCTCAATACCCTTTTCTAGAGCTTTAGATACACTGATCTCTAGGAGTCTTAGCAACGCTGGATCTAGTTCATCATAGAGATAACTAACTCTAACGTTACCTCTATCAACAGCGAGTGTATATTGTGTTAAATCATTTGTACCATAACTTACGAACTTAATTAACCCTGTTTCAACAAGCTTATCTATCATTAGTGCTGCCGCAGGTGTCTCCACCATTATGCCTATTTTAATACTAGATAACATCTTATTATCGAGTCTTAATTCCCCTATCAAAGTATTTAATAACTCTACTGTTTCACGCACCTCACGAGTAGTGGTCACCATGGGTAATAGTAACCGTAAGTTTTCATAGACACGTAGAGCTCTCAAAAACGCCCTCAGAAATGGCTTAAATATTTCTTCTCTATATTCGAGTAGTAATCTAATACCTCTTAAACCGAGAAATGGATTATCTTCTTTGAGAATAAGATAGGGTAGTGGTTTATCAGCACCAAGATCTGGCGCTCTAATAACTACTACTTTATCTCGGAAGAATTCAGCCACTTTTATAAATGTGTTATATAGTACATCTTCACTTGGCGCTTTCTCCTTCATCATGTAGAGAAATTCAATTCTAAATAATCCAACTCCATCACAACCAGATGAAGAGGCTACTCTAGCCTCCTCAAGATCTCTAATATTACATAAGACGTCAACAATGTAATTGTCTAGTGTAGTAGCTTTTATAAATGCATTTCTCCTAATGATACTTTTCAATTCCTCAAACCTAGTAAGCTTCGCCATATATTTCTCTAACTCACTCTCCCCTGGTTTAACTACGAGTAAACCATCAAGAGCATCTAAGACCGCTATTTCTCCATCTTTAATATCATCTAATCTTATCTCAGGGATTATGATGTAAGGTATATCATTACTACGAGCTATTATAGCGGCATGTGATGTTACTCCACCTTTCAAAGTTACTACTCCCTTCACCCCCTCCTTAGCAAATTTAATCATATCTGTTGGTGTCACGTCTTCCGCTATAATGATCTTGTCGCGTATATCTAATATACCTCCTCCTTCAGTGTAACCCATGAGGTATTTTATAAGAGATGATGCAATACTCCTTAAATCCGCTTCTCTTAAAGCTATTAAGCTACTCCCACTCTCCCTAAAGGAATCTCTATATTTTAAATACACTCTCTTAACTGCTAACTCACTACATATATTTTCACTTCGCACAATATCTTTAGCCTCATCTACTAAAGATTGAGCCATTAATTCATATGCTTCTAATAATTCACGCTCACTCTCCGGCGCCTTCTTCTTTATTTCACTAAGTAACTCAATGTATTTCTCCAAGGCAACGTCGAGTCTTATTTCTTCACGCGTACTGAATTCACAGTAAGTAATGTCGAGATCTTCTACAGTCTTAACAATGTATCTTATAAGAGGAGCTATTGAAACCCCTTGTGAAGCAATTATACCTTTAAATACAGGCAATAAATCACCTTTCCCCCTTTTACCAAGTAAAAGAAATTACTTAAAAACATATTATAAAAACATATTACTGCTAATAGTGCTAGGAGAATAAAGACTTATTCACGCTGATTTTAAAGTAACGTGAAAATTTTATAATTGAAACCTCAATTTACATAGAGCTGGATTTATAGAGGATGAAGCATTTTACTTGTCGATCTCAGGTAACTCTTCCTCTACAAGTTTTTTTATCTCTTCAGCTGCTATTTTCTCATCCTCCCCATTAATTTCAATTAATATTTCATCGCCACAATCTGCGCCTAAAGAGAGAACTTGGAGGATATTTTTAGCATCAGCTACTTTATCCCCCTTTTGAACCTTAATTATAGATTTAAATGCCTTACATTTCCTCACGAATACTGAGGCGGGTCTTGCGTGTAAACCTGATCTGTTCTTTAGTTTAATCGACAATATTGTTACCAATTATAACCACCTAGATAAAAATATGAGTTAATATGTGGCCTTATAAGTTCTCATATGTTTCAACATCAACATAGAGTCAATTTAAAGTGTCTTAACATATTTAAATAAATACGAACACAAATAAATATATCTAGACCCGCTAGGGAGGCTTTATGGATATCTTAGTACTAGATCTAGACATTGAAAACAATGACCGCGAGAAGTTGTTATCTCACCTAGCTGGAAAACTCTACGATATGAACTACGTTGATGAAAAATATTTAGAAGCCCTATTAAAAAGAGAGCGAGAATATCCTACTGGCTTAGTTGTTAGAAGCGACTTCAACGTCGCTATTCCACACGCAGATGTCGAATATGTTAAAAGAGAGGCCTTAGTGGTTGTTAAAACACATCGTAAAGTTACTTTTAGGAAAATGGATGAGCCAGATATTGAGATCCCTGTTGATGTTGTATTTTTATTAGTTATTAAAGAGCCTAAAGGATATGTTAAATTCTTAGCATCATTAACAGAGTTATTCTCAAAAGAAGAGTTCATTAAAACTATACTTAATGGCACATCACGGGAAATCGAAGAATATTTAAAAAGACATTTATTGAGTACTCGTTTAGAGTAAAGTTTAATACTCAAAACTAGCTCTTTAATAACTCTAAGAATTCTTTAACTATCTCAGAAAATCTAGGGGACTCAAATATACCGGTTCCTACGATGAGTTCGTCGGCTCCTTTCTCTATGATCGTTTTTGCATTATCTATTTTTATTCCTCCATCACATGCTATTGTGAAATCATAGCCTCTCTCTTCGCGTATTCTATGTAACTCTTCCACCTTCCTAAGCATTGAAGGTATCATTTTCTGCCCACCATAACCAGGCTCTACTAATAATACTAAAACAGCATCTATTTCACTTAGAATATATTCGAGAGCTTGAACAGGCGTTGCAGGATTTATGGCAATGCCGGCCTCTGAATTTATATTTCTAATATAGTTAATTAATCTTAAAGGATATAATGTTGCTTCATAATGAAAAAAGATCCTTGTAAATAGCCCACTAGGAGTCTGCATAATGAATTTTTCGGGGTTTACAACCATTAAATGTGCCTCTAAGTCTAGATCTGTTATATTTCTCAATTGTTTAGCAAATTCTAATCCAAACGATAATTGTGGTACAAAAGAGCCGTCCATTATATCTACATGTATAACTCTCAACCCATACTCCTTTGCCAATTGAATTTTCTCGGATATCTCGTAGAAAGGAACGTTTAAAATTGAACCAGATAAAATCTTCTTTCTTGCTCTCTTCTCCACCACTATTATTTACCACCTACTTCTTAGCAGCCAAGATGCTTACTATTTTCTTTTCTAAAACATCCTCACCTATACCTGTTAAGAACGGCATGGCATTTAAAACGGGAATACTTTTATCCTCAACAGGAACAAAAGTTGTTGCCAATATGAGGTGAACTCTTCCAAGCATTTTTATGAAATAGTTAACTTCCTGTGCCTTAGCTTGATATACTTCTCCTCTAATTTTATACTTATCAAGTATTTTTCTTACTTTCTCCGCTACATACGTGGCTGTCGCAATAGCTGTTCCACATGCTACTAATATGCGGACGGGCTCTTGTTGACTCATTACTTTCACCAGCACCTCTATTATACTAAAATTCTATATATTTTGCAAGGTTTTAAAAACTATAATCACACTTATTCATGAGATCATTCGTAACACTCTATCTCTCCTATAATTTCCCCTACATTTACCTCTCCTTCACTTACTATTATCTTAACTATTTTTCCACTACAAGGAGATACATACATAAATGTTGACTTTTCACCCATCATTTCAACTAATTCCTCATCTTTTTTAACATATTCTCCCTCTCTCTTTTTCCACTCGATTATAATTACTTTTTCTGCCGAAGGATCAAATCTAGGTGCTTTTATAGATACTTTAACCATATAAAGTCACCTTATATTTTTACTTGGTTAGCTCTAATATTGCTTTAATTATCTTGTCAGAAGTAATCATGTAGGCTTTTTCTAAGATCGGGGAGAAAGGTATATGTACATCTGGTGGAGTAAGTATTTTAATGGGTTTTTTGAGTTCTTCAAAGCAATGTTCGTATATTATTGATGCAACATAGCTAGCAACACTTGAATGAGGATGCTCTTCTGAAACTATAAGAACCCTACCTGTTCTCTTAGCTGCATTTATAATACTCTCAGTATCAAGAGGTTTTAGGGATTGAAGATCAACTAAGTGTACAGTGACTTCTTTTGGTAGTTGTTTAAGCGCCTGAATAGACTCGTACACTGTTCTACCAAAGGTTATTAATGTTACATCTTCTCCCTCATTAATTATACTTGCCTTACCAAATTCGACTTCATAATCTCTCTCTGGCACTTCGCCGACAAATCTATAATATATCCAGGCAGGATCAATAATTATTGTTGGTTTATTTTGCCTAAGAGCGTGTTTATATAATCCTTTACAATTATAGGGAGTTGATGTCACTACAATGTTTAATCCTGGTATATTAGTAAAGAGACTGGGAAAGAATTGAGAATGTTGTGGACCATGTTGTCTTCCAAGGCTATATTGCGTTCTAATTATAAGTGGAAGATCTCTTTGTCCCGCAGTTAAAAACCTAGCCTGAGCCATGTGATTTACGATCTGTTCCATTGCTAGCGGTAAGAAGTCCATATACATAATTTCAACTATAGGCCTTAGTCCCGCTAATGCTGCCCCTATTCCAAATCCTACAAGACCAATCTCGCTTATCGGGGAATCTATAACCCTTTCTGGACCAAACTTCTCAAATAATCCTTTGCTAAAACCGTGTGGTCCTCCTTTACGCACATCCTCGCCGATGTATATTATACTGTCATCTCGATCCATTTCTTCAATTATTCCTTGCCTACACGCTTCTATATGGCTCATTTTCATTTACTACACCCCTACACATAATTATATAACTCTTCTATTGTTAATGGTGAGCCTTTCCTGGCTTCTTCAAACGCCTTTTCCACAGCTTGCTTAGCTTTTTCGAATATAACTTTAAACTCATCGTGTGTTAATATTCCCTCAATTATTAATCTATTAGCAAACATCATGATCGGATCTTTCAATTTACCGTATAATTCAACTTCTCCTAGTGGCTTGTAGAGCGCTTTATCATATACCCCATGCCCCTTTAAACGATATGTACTTGCAACTACAGCAAGAGGACCTTCTCCACTCCTTAACTCATCCTCATAGATTTTTAATCCTTTATAAACAGATAATGGATCATTACCATCAACTACTAGTATAGGCACATTATAACCTAGAAACCTCTGTATTATTACATCTTCGTCTCCAAATAGATCAGATGTCCTTGTAAACTCAGCATACTTATTATCTTCGCACATTAAAATTAGTGGAACTCTTAAAAATGAAGCCATTACTAATCCTTCGGCAAAAGCCCCAGTATTAGTTGCACCATCTCCAAAAAACACTATTGTAACGTTTCCAGTTCTACGATATTTATGGTAAAAAGCTACGCCAACAGCTATTGGAACTTGACTCCCAACTATTGCAGAAGCATAAAGCCCTCCTTTTGAAATATCTACAGGTAAATGCATTGAACCACCAAGACCTCTCAAATTACCTTCTTTAAAGCCTAATAGCTCTGCAAAGAGCTTAGTGAGCTCTATACCAAGCATTATTGCATGTCCATGTCCTCTATGGTGACTTAAAACTAAGTCTCCTTTCCGCAGAAAGTGTTTTACACCTGCTGCAATAGCTTCTGAGCCAAAGTATAAGTGAGCAGGCCCCATAAGCACTCCTTCTCTTAAATATAGTTCTTCTACTTTTTCCTCAAAAGTTCTTATTAAGATCATTGTTTCAAGCATATCAAGCAGCTTGCTCTTATCAAGTCCAAGTTTATTATACTCACTTATAACAGGTGTACTTATGTGGAAAACATTTATTTTCAATATAATCACCTTTAGGAGATTACATAGTCTTCAAGCCTAAAATTCCTTATTTTATCTTCAAGCTTAGCTAAGAAAATTGCGGCATCGACTCCGTCAGCTATCCTATGATCAAATGTTATTGAAAAAGTAGCTATTTTCATCGTTTTTAAATTACCATTAGACATAAGAAGCAATTTCTCTCTAACTCTCCCTACTCCGAGTATTGCAACTTGCGGTGGATTAATTATCTGTGTAAAATAATCTATACCATACATTCCAAGATTTGACAACGTAAATGTTCCACCTACCAAGTCTTTTTGTTTAAGTTTAAAACTTCTAGCCCTCATTATAATATCAACGTATTCCTTGTAAAGCGTCTTTAGATCTTTCTCATCAACTCTTCTTATAACAGGAGTTACAAGACCTCGCTCTGTTTGAACAGCAATCGCTATATTTACATCTTCATATACTATGAGCTGATCTTCACCTTGTAACTCCGAGTTGAATATACTACCCTTTAAAACCTCGGAAAGAGGTTTTAGTAACATAAATGTAAACGAAACCTTTCCACCTAGAATTGCCTCAAATTTTTCTTTAATACTTAATAATGGCTCTACATTAATTGTTTTAAATAAAGTAACATGAACAGCCGAATGATACGAAGAACTTAGTCTCTTCGCTGTTAACTTTCTAACAGCATCAAGTTTTCTAATAAACTTTACTTTTGGATAATATTTCTCTTTAATATATTCAAGAACATCTTTTTCTGTAATTTCTCTAGTACCAGTTTTACTAAACAACTCATCTAGACTTATGTCGTATTGTTCAAGCAGGTATTTAAGTTCACTATGTAACTCCACCAAGTTCCACCCAAGGAGGAAAAAATATAAACCCTTCCCTTTATAAATATTAAAGCGAGGGGTATACTATATGAATGGCATTATAGAAGCCATATATGCCGTCTTCCAAGCCTTTATGGGCTTGGGGGCTTCTGTTGCTATTCCTATAGTCATATTCTTTCTAGCAATAGCTTTAAGAGTTCCGCCAGGTAAGGCTGCTAGATCAGCTTTAACTATAGGCATAGGTTTTGTAGGAATTTTCTTAGTAATAGGTTTCTTTATAAATACTATTGCCCCTGTGACAAAAGCGCTAGTTGAAGTAAGTGGAATAAAGTTAGAGGCTATAGATGTAGGGTGGCCTAGTGCTGCTGCCATAGCATTTGGATCTATAGTTGGAATAAGCATGATTCCAATAGTGCTCGTGGTTAATTTAATACTACTAGCCCTTAGAGTTACGCGTACAATTAACATTGATGTTTGGAATTACTGGCACATGGCGTTCGTCGCAAGCCTAGTCTACATTTACACAAATGACTACCTATTAGGAGTACTAGCAGGTATAACTATGACTGTTGCATTATTAGTCATAGCTGACGAGACAGGCCCAATGATACAAGAAATGCTTGGAAGCCCTGCAATATCCTTACCACACGGTTTCTCAGCACCCTACGCTGTGTTGGCATATCCATTTGCAAAACTATTTGATAAAATCCCATTTCTAGCTAAAATTAAAGCTGACCCTGAAACTATTAGAGCAAAACTAGGACTACTTGGAGAAACACCGGTACTAGGTGCAATATTAGGCTTTATTTTATCTGTTCTTGCTAGACAAGACTATAAAGTTGTAGCTGCTACTACAATAGGACTAGCTGCTGTAATGCTACTACTACCTAGAATGGTTAAAATACTTATGGAAGGCCTTGTCCCCATAGCAGACTCTGTAAGAGATTATTTCGTGAAGAGATATGCGGGTAAAAGAGAGATCTATATAGGGTTAGACTCAGCTATTGCAACCGGTCACCCAGCAGTTATAGCTACCGCGTTGATCTTAATTCCAATATTTATCGCTGAAATGCTTGCACCATGGAATAGAATACTTCTATTAGCAGACTTGCCGGTAATAGTATTCTTAATGTGCATGGCCGTACCAGTCTTCAAATACGACATAGTTAAAAGCGTCATATTTGGTGCTATTATAAACCTCATTGGCTTATGGATGGGCACTAACATCATGAGCATATATACTGACACAGCCCGTTTCGTTGGATTTCCAATACCAGCGGGATATGTTTACGTATCTAGCATCTGTGATGGCATGAACCCGTTCACATGGTTGCTCGTAAGAGCCAGCGACTTAGGGAAAATAGGAGCTATAATATTTATGTTAATTATTATAATAGGATGTAGCATAGTCGGCTACATGAGGGAGAAAAAGCGCGTAGTTGTAACTTTACCTCCTGCACCAACAGCTTAAACCAAAAGTTTTTTAAATCCTTAAATCCTCATAATTCTTTATCCTAATCTCACTTAGAGCAGTTATGGCGTCTTTAATGCATTTAAGGCTTATTAAGACTGAGTGGCCTGAAAACCCATATTTAAACCTTGCCTATGAAGAAGCGTTTTATAAACTTACAAATACTCCTACCATTAGATTTTGGAGAAATAATAAAGCCGTTGTTATAGGAAGACTTCAATTCCCAATAACTGAAATAAATGCCATTATTGCAAAGAATCTAGGTGTCAAGTTAGTGAGAAGATTTACGGGCGGTGGTGCAGTTTACCACGATCTTGGCGTCTTAAACTATTCGGTTGTCGTTTCCTCTATAAGCTTAGAGGAGGCCTTTAAACTCGCTGGTGAAGTCGTTGTAAATGTATTACATGAATTAGGTGTTAAAAACGCCTATTATAAACCACTAACCGATATAGATGTTGATGAGTTAAAAATATCAGGTTTAGCGGGTTCAAAATATGGTAATAGAATCATTGTTCACGGCTCTATGCTCATATCCAGTGATAAGAACACTTTGTGGCAAGTATTAAGAGCTTCAAAAAGAGAAGAAGTGGTAAAAAAGAAATTTACCCATAGCCGTATAAGACAAGTAATTACGCTAGAAGAGATCTTAGGTAAAGTCGATTTCTCAGATATCACTGAACGCCTCGCATTAACTTTTTCTAAAAAATTAGGACTAATAATAGAACCAAGTCAAGCTACGATCAGAGAATTACTATTTGCAGTAGACTTATATTGGAAAAAATACTCTACCTTAGAGTGGAATCTGACTTATATAAGTGAATTAAAAGAGCTCGCTAGTGATGATGAGTATCAAGCTCTAATGGAAATCAGCAAGCCAAATATACATCAAGACAAAGTAGTGAAAGATCTCATGAAGACATTGAATATTGTAAAGTTTAATACGTAAGTCGATATTGGAACTTACTACACGGCTTATTATAGAACAACTACAATACTACTACATATTACGTCATAAATAATATGAGGAAGAAGGTTATTATCGTGACTTTCATGAACTAATAGTTTAAATAAGATGACTCTCTTTATATACGCTAAGAGCTGATCCTAAGAGTCCCTCATTAAATAAAAAGAGTTATATAAATAAAAACCTGTAGTTCTAGTGGATTAAACGGAGAACGCTTGACCATAGAACTAGCTCACTTGTTGAATATGATCCTATTAAGCTTGAAAGACCAAATTACACAATGATTTCTCTCCATAACATAAGGTTTGTTGATGTTATCAGCACGTGATGTGTAGTTAAATGTCCTGGTTAATTAATATATTAACTACGCGTGTAATCAATTTCAGCTAGGTGTTTACTAATTGACATTATAGACCTAAATGAGCTCTTAGAGTGTAAGATTATTAAGAGAAATTCGAGATTCACAGTTATAGTTGAAATAAGTGGTGAGAGAGTTCTAGTTTATACTAATAATACTGGTAAACTTGAACAATATTTATTACATGGTAAAATAGGTTATCTTACTAAGAGTAATAACAGTTCTAGTAAGCTTAAATATAGACTTATCGGTGTTGAGGATTACGGCTATGCGGCGTTAATAGATACGAGACTACAGGAGGAGGCGTTTGAGAAGCTCGTGAACATGGATATTATTCCATGGCTTAAGGGCTACAAGATTATTAAAAAGTATCCTAGAGTAAATGGTAAGATATTTGATCTTCAACTACGTGGCATTAAAGATGAACTTCTAGTTGAGCTTAAGAGTGCTGTATTACGATTAGACGACCACATAGCTGGTTATCCTGATGCTCCAACTAAGAGGGGTAAAGAGCAATTAATACTACTCGGAGATCTAGTGTCAAAGAGCATTTACAAGGGCCTTGTAGTATTTATATGTGGATTACCTCGAGTTAAAATGTTTCAATTATACTGTGATGTAGATAAACAAATAAAACAAGCTGTAGAGTATGCTGCGAGTAAAGGCGTCATCTTCAAGTCTATTAACCTATATTTAGACCCATATAGACGTAAAGTAATAGTAGAGAACTTAGACTTACCAGTTATACTTAAATGCAAACAGTAACTAGTAGTTGAACAGCAAAATTAGTGGCTTACGTGCCAGGTATATGCTGGTATACTCATAAATGCGTTCTATGAGCGTTTTTATACTTCAAATATCATTATTTCAAGCAATAGGTGATTAAAAATTGAGTGCTTCGAGTTCAGCTAAGTATCAATTGTTACCGCACTGTGCTACACATGCTAAGAATTTAATTATTGTAGCGGCATGTGATGGTGCGTCAACTGTAGGGCAAGTTGGTAATGAGGTAGCAAGGGGATTAACTAAGAGATTTCCTGATATTGCTAGAATGTGCTGTCTTTCTGCTGTCGCAGCTGGGAGTAAAGTACACTTAGATATCTTTAGAAACGCTAGAGCAGTAATAGCAATTAATGGATGTCAATTAATGTGTGCTTCAAATATACTTAAACAGAGAGGAATACAAATAACATATGAAGTAGTAATAGCTAATGAGGGAGTAAATAAAATACCTTCATTAGACTTCAGCGATGAAGAGGTAGAGAAAATAACTAGTAAAATAGTTACAGATTTCCTCTCAAAGTTTATAAATAAGTCACAAACGCTATGAAGAAGTAATTACACTGAGAATTATGCAATATATTTAACATTAACAGTTTTTCACTTTCTTCCATATATGTTTAATATTTAGGATTATTTAGATAAGTATTCTTTAGATACTTCTTTGTCATACTTAATTAAGAAAGGGATTTGTTTATGAGTTCTAGTTACTGGGAGTTGTTATGGAGGAGAGCTAAGAGGTTTATTACGAGAGCTGAGAGAGATCTGTGTGGAAGTGATTATGACGGTGCATGATTTAACTCTGAACAATCTCTTCAACTAGCTATTAAAGCAGTGATCTATAGGCTTTTTAGAGTTAAAATACGCGTTCATAGTGCAAAATCTCTTCTTGCCCAACTAAGAAATATGCTTTATGAGTCTAATAGGCGTGATCCAGCTAATATAATTAGCGATCTAGTCTATACCCATAGGAGAGAGCTTGAGCTACTTGAAGAAAGCTATGTTGAAAACAGATATGGTGAATTTGAATATTTAGAGGATCAGGGTAGATCTCGTATTAATGTCGCTAAGAAAGCCTTAGAGGTGTTAGAGAAAATTGAAGTGGAATTGGCTAAGACAAGCAATTAATAGATTTGAGTTATTAAAGAAATGGAGAGAGTTTAGCATCATAGTTGCGAGAGCTGCCCATGAAATTCTCGGAGAAACCTAGTAACCGTCTACGTTATGGGGAGTGTCGTTGAAAATAGAGCCACTGTTTACAGCGATATAGATATAGCTATTATTGTAAAAGACCCTAAATTCAAGAACTTAAACACTACTATTGACATTAAACTCAAAGCAAAGGAACTAGGCTTACTAATAGAAGCCCCTATAGATATCAAAATATTAACTAAAGAAGAATTCGAGAGTTACTTA
>JAJHQS010000068.1 GCA_020833225.1 Desulfurococcaceae archaeon | reverse complement strand
AAAGAACGCGGCTTAAATATAATACTATTTGGACATTCTCACCCAGCTTCTCCATCTCCAAGTCCGCTAGACTTAGAGAATATGAGAGTGTGGAGGGGGATTTGGCTAATCATAAGTTCGACGACGGGTGGTTATGCAGCGTGGATATTTAATGAATATGGATTAGAAAATGTTGAAATTAAGCTTGATGAGTGTTAAGTTGAATTTCTCTACATAGTGTACTTTAATATCAATGCACTTAGGGTTTCACTTTTAATTAGTAGTTATTTAGAGATTAGTTATTTAGATAAAGTGTTAAAGTGGTGTATTAGAATGAGTGAAATAGACCCAGTTTGCGGTATGAGAATTGATCCTGGTAGAGCTAAGTATAAGTCTGTGTACAAAGGTAAAGTCTATTACTTTTGTAGTAAGTGGTGTATGGAGGAATTTGATAAAAACCCTGAATATTATCTTAAAAGCGGGCCAAGAGGTATGTCTTCACAAATTCATAATAAGTAATTAAGCTATATTAGTGGATATAAAATAACATTGTTATTGAAAATATGCTTTGAAGGCTGAGACTTTGTTTAAGAGAGAGAAAATGAGAATTCTAGGCGTAGACTGCCCTACTTGCGTATATGCTATTAGGAGAAATATTTCAAAGCTTAGTGGAGTAGTGAATTTTGATCTTGATATATCCTCTGGTGAGGCTATTGTAGAATATAATGATACAGAGACGACTTTAAGAGACATATATATGGCTATAAGAGACGCTGGTTATGATGTAGAAAAGAGAGTTATTAATATTTACCTTGACATTGCTCTTGAGGAGTATGCTTCATTGGAGGAGAAGTTACTTAGATTTAATGGGGTTCTCGATGTTAGTATAAACCCTGTAACTAGAATTGCTAAGATTGTCTATAATATTCAAACAACTAGAGACATTGAGATATTAGGAGAATTAACTCGCTTAGGTATTAAGTATAGTGGGATTAGAGAGGTAGAGATTAAGGGGAGAGATATTTATACATTATATAGGAGAGTATTTGCTTTTACTTTTGGTTTTATAGCTATTATTCTTGGTATGAGTAACTTATTACATGGTATGAAATTACATGTAGTTTTATTTATTCTCTCAGCGATAGTTATTACTTTATCTCTTGATATTGTTAAGAGAGGATTTAAAACACTAATTTCTCTTAGGCCGACTATGGAGTCTTTAATAGCGCTTTCATCAATATTAACTTTTACAACAGGTATTATTTTCTTAGTGCACGGGTTTCACAATGTAATTCACATAGCATCTTTATTTGAGGCCTCAGCAGGCGTACTTGGATTTGTTGGTTTAGGTTTATATCTCGAGGAGAGGTTAAGATATAGAGCTCTAGCTTACCTTAATGAACTAGAGAGTTCTCTTCATGGAGTTGTAAGAGTTATTAAAGATGGTAGTGTTGTTGAGGTTAATGTTAACGAAGTCTCTGTTAATGATATTGTCGAGATTAAGGCTGGAGATAGAATCCCAGTTGATGGTGTTGTTATTGAGGGGTGGGGTTATGTTGATGAATCTACGTTTACAGGTGAGCCTATAGCTGTTCTTAAGAGAAGTGAGAATAGAGATGTAGTATTAGCAGGCTCTAAGCTTATATCTGGTTACTTGAGAATTAGAGCTACTAGAGTTAGAGAGGATACAGTACTCTCACATATACTTGAATCAGCTAAGACCGCGATGTTCTATAAGCCCGGTTTTCAGAGAATAGCTGATCGTGTTGTGGGGGTTTTAACGTGGATTGTAATAATAGTTGCAATTACCACTTTTACAACATGGTGGCTAATTACTAGAGACCCTGTTTTCTCATTAACTTTTACAGCATCAGTTCTCGCAGTAGCATGTCCTTGTCCACTTGGAATAGCAATACCACTAGCAGTTTCTATAGGCGTTATAGTTGCATCTAAAAGAGGAGTTTTAATTAGGAGGGGTGACGTATTTGAGAGAATAGTAAAGTCTAATGTAATAATTTTTGATAAGACAGGTACATTAACAATTGGTAAACCTAGAGTTGTTAATTTTACTGTTTATAGTGATGTTAATAACATAGATGTACTTAAATATACTTGTAGTATCGAGTCTCGTAGTGAACACATACTTGCACATGCGATAATTGACTATTGTCGTGAACTCGGCGTAAATATTACTGAACCAGAGTATTATGAACATATTCCTGGACTTGGCGTTATTGGTAGTGTGAAAGGTGTTAATGTAGTTATTGGTAATGTGAAGTTACTTGAAGACATGAATATTAATATACAAAATGAAGTATTAGACGTTATTAACGAGATTGGTAAGAGTGGTGGAACACCTGTACTTGTAGGTATCAATGGGAGAGTAGTTGGTGTTTTTGAAATTAGAGATGAACTTCGTAGTGATGCTATTGAAGTCGTAAAGTACTTTAAAAATCAAGGATTTAGAGTTGGGTTAGCTAGTGGTGATGTAAAGACTAATGTAGAACTCGTGAGGGAGAGGCTTAAGTTAGATTTTGCATATGCCTCACTGAAACCAGTTGATAAAGCTAGAGTTATTAGAGAAATACAGTCTAATAGTGCTTTTCTCATTTATGTTGGAGATGGTTTAAATGATGCTGTTGCACTCAGCTCTGCTTTTGTAGGTGTAGCTATGGGTAAAGCACCAGATTTAATTAGAGAAGCTGGTGATGTTGTTTTATTATCTAATGATCTTAGGGGGCTTAAGAGCCTCTACTGTATTAGTAAGAGAGTTGTGAGAATAGCTAGGGAAAACCTCTTCTGGGCATTTATATATAATGCTACTCTTATACCAGTAACGGCCGGCGTGCTCTACTCTCTCACAGGGTTAGTAATAAGACCTGAAATAGCTGCTTTAACCATGGTTTTAAGTGATATATCAGTTGTATTGAATTCTTCTCGCTTATTGTTTAGTAAAGCGTGTTAAAGAATTAAGTATATAAGGTTGTACTTCTATAACAATGTTATTGGTAGGGAACGTGAGTACGAGGATACCACTCCCATATAGTCCTAAGGTGTTAGAGATATTTAGAAATCCCAGGAACCTTGGTCCACTAATAGATGCTACTGTGGTTGAAAGTGCTGGTAGCCCTGCGTGTGGTGACTTAATTAGACTTTACCTGAAAATTAAGAGAGTTAATGGGGGAGATATTATTGAGAAAGCTACTTTTGAGAGTTATGGTTGTGCAGCAAATATTGCAGCTGCAAGTATTCTCACAGAGATGATTACTGGTAGAAGTCTTAAAGAAGCGTGGAGTATATCGTGGAAGATCCTCTCAGATGAGCTTGGTGGACTTCCACCAATTAAGTATCACTGTAGTATTCTCGCTGTGGGTGCTTTGAAGAGAGCTATAAGGGCATATTATAAGAAAATTAACACATATCCTGAATGGCTTCCAAAAGACTTGACAATAGAAGAGAAGCAGGTCTTAGAGGAAGAAGAGATGATAGAGAGATACTATAGCTTCATGAGGTCTATTACTCTAAGACAGCCTGGTGAGAAAAATGCAGGA
>JAJHQS010000028.1 GCA_020833225.1 Desulfurococcaceae archaeon | reverse complement strand
AATACCACTCACACTACTATTAGTTATTGCCCCAGCTACTCTACTCACATATTACATTGCATATTATACTACACTATTAATTACAAACACTATTACAAATCCAGAATTACAATTTAAACCACAAGTTGTAATTATACTTTCATCGCCAATAACAAGATTAATTATTATAATAACTATTGTAATATATATTTATAACTTATTAGAAAATATTGCAAGTATTATTACAGGCTTTATTAAACCATCATATATTAGTGCTTTAAATATACTACGAGATACTAGAGATCTCGACATATTCTATAAACCACTCTTCACGTGGATACTCTACATAGGATTTGCAACTGTAATATATACTCCACTATACGTAATGATCTTTGACGTTTTACTAGTAGAGGTCTATAAAGAGATCTCTTTGAAAACCCCTGTAGTTGTATATAGATACATTATACCACTATTATTATTTACCTTACTAGTACTCCTTGCGAGATTTCTCCACGTGCTAATAGATCCGCTAGAAGCACCTAAACGCCTACTTTATGCCTCACTCATACTCTTAGCACTCGTATATACATCTGCTGTTAAATTAGTTTTCTATGAGAAGGGGTGGTATGGGTTAATAGAACCTGGTTTTCAACAATTAGGACTTCTACTACAAGAGAGATTTGTAGACTATGGGCGTATATTTATAATTACACTTGAAACTCTACTTAGACTACTAGGTGCTACACCGTGAAGACTGCTTTAAGTAGGCGTAGACTAGAATTAATACTCTTAATAACTGGTTTAGGAGTCTTATTCTTCTCACTCTACATGTTACTACTAGCAGTTGGCTACATGGAGAGGGGTATGGTGGGTTCATCTCTACTCACAGTACTCGTGGGGTTTACTCTACTCTCTTCATCACTCTACTTGTTAAGGCTGAGTACATATGTCCATGCAGTTGAGCGAAAAGCTGAAGAGAAGTAGTTTTATTACCTTAACACTACTCACAATAATATTAATAATTGGGTTAATAGCGCTAGTTGAGAAGGGTCCAGTAGTACCTGGTGTTCCTATAGGAGCTTCACCACTAAGTCCACTCTCGCTAGGTACACTTGAATTAGCCTATATGCTTAAGAGAAATTACACAGTAATAGTGGTTACAGAGCAGAGTTTATTAAACTATACTAGTGGAGATATCTGTGTATTTACAACTATATCTCCAGAAAAACCCTTTACACTAGAAGAATCATTAGAGATAGTAAATACATTGAAGACTAAGTGTCATAAATTAAAAATACTAATAGCAGATGAATCTACAAGCTCTAATAGTATCCTTGAAGCCGTAAATTCAACTATAAGAATAAGTGGTGATAGAATATTATTTGAACCTCTACCTATACTCATAACTCCACAACTTCAAAACTACACTATTACAATTACATTTATCACTAACACTACTTCAAAAATACCTGAGCCAGGACTCTTCTATCCACTAGTACTTATCCATATAGTTAATAATCACACTCTAATATTAGATAAGGCTTCAAGTGTGAGTGGTGGTATTCCAATAGGCTATGTATTAGCAAATGAGACTAGTGAAGTATACTTATTAAATCCTAATAGTATTGGAGTGAGAATGCCGCCGGGAAAGAAGAATGTTACTGTAGCTTCACGTGAAATAGTAGATGATGTAGAAGTTTTAGTTATAGGTGATGGCTCAATATTCCTAAATCAAGTTCTATTATCTAATAGAACGGAGTATAAGTTGTTTATAGAAGAGTTATTTAAATATCTCTGCGAGGATAATTCTAAGTGCACTATTATAATTGACGCTACACATTACACTGTTCTCGCTGTAAGCAGTGATGAGGCTTTAACATATTTAGCAGAGCAAATAACACGTGGTGATGTTAGATCTCTACTATATGTCATAGCCTTAATAACCCCCATACTAATACACCCAGCTACTTGGCTACCACCACTAATTAGTGCTATATCTAGTGGTTACGTAGAGTTAATTAAACACTCCATATCAGCTATGATTTTAACAGCTATATTAACGCTTATCACTTATAATGCACTATTACAACACAAGATTTCAGTGAGAGATAAACCACTACGAGAGCAAGTTGAAGAAGAATTAGGTGTTTTTAGAGAGTTAAAGAAACACATATTTACTAGAATTACTAAGCTCTCTGCTCAAGACTATATTAGCGTCTATATTGCATTAGATAACCTGATACAATTAGTGTGGGGTTTAAGACTCGAAGATCCCAGGGTACTAGATAATCTCACCGTGTTACTAGGGGATCGTGAGAAAGCTAGTAAAATGTTACAGTGGATTAGGAGACTCTACTTAAAAGCCTCTGGTCGTAGTAGACTCCCATTAGTATTATCTTGGAGTAGAGCTGTTAAAAAACTAGTTGAAATAGTAGAGGAAATTAGTGATAAGATCTCAGAGAAATATGGGGCTGAATTCGTGTGAATTTACTAGTAACAGAGAGAGGTAAGGCTTTTACTCTACTAGTCGGCTTCACAGTAGCTTTAGCCATGATCTCAGATTACAGGCTTCTAGTGATTGCTCTACTATTATTGTCGCTATTAATATCTATGAGAATACATGTTGAACTCTCACTAGGTGTTCTTGAAGAACTCTCAGTAGAGACGTCAACTCTTTACACCACTGAGAGAGAGCCTCTTATAGTGAAATATAGGCTTATAAATAAGAGTCTCTATTCACTACTACTAGTAGAATATAGTTTAAAATATGAGAGCTCATTAACGCTAATTAGAGGTGTTAAAGCAGGATTACTTGTAATTCCCGGTAAAGCAATTCTTGAATTAGAATTTGTATTTAAAGCGAGAACAGGAACTCACTGGATTGGCCCATTAGTTGTTACTATCAGAGATCCTCTCGGCCTCTTTAAATCACAAGAAATTATAGTGGGTAAGAGAATTGAAGTCTCTATTCCACCGACAATAGAGCCTGTTATTGTGCGTAGATTATACACTTATACGAGGAG
The DNA here is from genome assembly GCA_020833225.1 of Desulfurococcaceae archaeon. Classification (GTDB taxonomy): domain Archaea; phylum Thermoproteota; class Thermoprotei_A; order Sulfolobales; family Desulfurococcaceae; genus UBA285. The sequence continues at coordinate 13,197 of JAJHQS010000028.1, read as the reverse complement.
TACTGGGCTAGTTAAGGCGAGGAGTCCTGGTGAAGGTGTTGAATTCTACGATGTGAGAGAATATAGGCCTGGTGATGAGTTAAAGAGAGTTGTGTGGAGAATTTATGCTTCAAGAAATAAGCTTGCTGTATGGGAGGCTGAGAGGGAGAGTTATCAAGGAGTACTCTATGTTCTAGATGCTAGTAGAGATATGTGGACAGGTCCCTATAATCAATCTGTTTTTGAACACTCGGCGAGAATAGTGGCTTCAATAGCGCGTTATGCAGCAATGAAGGGATATGTTCAAGCTGTAGTATTATTTAATGAAATTGAGATACTTGATTCTGGTAAATTAATACATGGTGTAGAGGGGTTTAATCAAATAGTTAACGCTATTTCTAAAGTACGTGTCGTAAGTGATGAAGAGACTTCTCAACTCCCCATCAACTGGGAGAGCTTATTACACAGACTCTTACTCATACTCCCACGTGAGAGAATCTTTATCTTTATTTTCACGAGGTCTAGTCGCTATAAATTACAATATTTATTAGAAATAGCGTTAAAACTAAGTTCTCTCGGACACCTCGTCTACATCGTAGTACCAGTTATAACAGCATATGATATACCTAGAGACCTCCCTAAAAGCCTCTACAAGGTTTATAGAGCTAAACAACTAGCACTCCTCAGAGAAGACTTAGAAGGTATTATAAAACTTAGAGAGGCAGGTGTAAGAATCATAGCTATGAAACCAACACACGTAGCTCAAAAAATAATACAACTAGTCGAGTCTGCTTCACTAACTTATAGTTAAAAACTATAATGAGAAAACTATTAGAGGCGAATTTAGTAATGAAGAGTACTATAGAGCATTTTTGCAAAGAAGAATATATTGCACATAGAATCTATTATAGCTAAAAACCCACTATTACCAGAAAATTACAGAGAGAACTTTAAGAAGACCTCTATTGAAGAACATAAGCACTCCTTATTCTGAAAACAATATTTAGGAAACTGTATTAGTAAAAACCTAAAACAATACCTAGGAAAATTAATTGTTAAGGTCGATCTCACGATGGCTTAAAACGCCTGGATTTATCGGTGAGCAAAATTGAGAATAAAGGTCTAAGTAGTTATTTATTAATACTATTATATAGTGTTAAAGTCTAATTGTTTGATTGTTTTATGTGAATTAGCTATAAACTAATAGTTCAATTATAGATGGGTGTTGTGATACTTCAATATATTCAACTCTTTTAACTTCAATGTATTTCTCTATTAATTCTCTTGGGAATACTGGTTTTAAGAATTCATTATCTATTTCAAGTTCTTCTAGGGCTTCTAGTAGTGATGTTGGTAGTCTCTTCTCTCTAGGCACTTTTACTAGGTTATAAGCACACGTATCTAAAGGATCTCCGGGATCAATGGATTTCCTAATGCCATCTAAACCAGCCATAATTATTGCTGAGAGGGCTAAATAGGGGTTTGTAGTGGGGTCTGGTGGCCTGAACTCTATTCTAGTAGAGTTAGTTGTAGCTGTGGAGGGGATTCTTACACATGTACTTCTATTTCCAAAACCCCAATACGTATATACTGGAGCCTCATATCCCGGTATAAGCCTCCTATAGCTATTAACAGAGGGTGCAACTATAGCTGAGAGTGCTCTAGCGTGATGTAAAAGTCCACCTATAAAATAGCGTGCTATTTGACTAAGACCATGTTTATCACTAGGATCATAGAAGGCGTTCTCAAAACCCCTCCACAAACTAACATGTACGTGTAACCCAGACCCATTTTCACCTGGTATTGGTTTTGGTGTAAAACACGCTTTAACCCCTTTAAACTCAGCTAACTTCTTAGCTACATACTTAGCTGTCTGTATATTATCAGCTACTCTAAGTGGGCTATTATACTCTACTGCAAGTTCTATTTGACTAGATGCTACTTCATGGTGATGACACTTAACACTAACATTAAAATGTCTTGACAACACCTCAGCAAGTTCGCTTCTATAAGAATCTAAGTCACTGTTAACTGTGTGATAACCTGTAATAACACCCTTAATAGATCTGTCTATAGGTTTAATTATACATCTAAGTGATAATGGTGAATTATAATCTACATTAATATCTCTAAATAAGAAAAACTCTAATTCAACACCTACAATTGGTCTAAGCCCAAATTCTTCTAATGAATATTTTTCAACACGTTGAGCAATACTCCTTGAGTCAAGTAAGTGGGTATTTCTCTTATCCTTATGGATATTACCAATAATCCTACCCCACTCATTACTCCAAGGTAATTTTACAAGTGTCTCACGGTCTCCAACTACGAGAACATCACTACTTTCTATTCGTTCAACACCAATACTACTACCATCAACACTTACAACAATATCATTACTAAAACTAGTAGAGATTGTTTTAAGTCTACCAACTAGGTCTGTATAATGTACCTCAACCCATTTAATACCATTCACATTAGTAACCAATTAAATTCACCTATTCACCAGTCAACCGTACACTTAGTGATTTAGGATACATGTACAGTTTTTAAGCAACAAGGTAATAATATTATGGACGGTTGTCTAGTTATTTATGAAAACCAGTTGTGAGGTGTTACTTTATGTGTTCAGACCTCTATTCTCAGAAAGTAGACAGCTTAGATCTCGAGATTCTCAGAGCTTTAAGTAAGAATTCGAAGTTAAGTATACGTGAAATCTCAAAAATAGTGAAGAAATCACCATCGCTAATACATAGTAGAATTAGGCGACTTGAGAAGAGTGGATTTATTAGAAATTACACTATACTAGTAGATTATCAAAAACTAGGATATGATGTTTACGCACTCACACTACTACAAGTTGATGGTGCACATATTGTTGAGGTTGAAGAAGCTTTAAGTAAAGAACCTAATATCAAAGCAGTTTATGATATAACAGGAGAATATGATGTAGCATTTATTAGTGCATTTAAATCAGTTAGTGAACTCGATAATTTCATTAAGAAGCTACTTAAAAACCCTTATATTAAGAGATCTGTTACAAGCATTATATTAAGAGTAGTTAAAGACACACCACACATAGAAGCCGCCTACACTAGTTTTTAAGCATAAAAGACATTTTATTTATAATTATAAAGCTTACTCTTTTAAGTAGAAAGATATTTCTCTAAGAATAATGCAGTATAGAAAAGGAATTTTGCTAATGCTCTCCTATCTAAACTTATAGTGTGTCCTATGTCTGGGACTACGTGGAGTTCAAATGTCTTATTATATTCTACTAGTTTCTGTATAAATTTCAATACTGGTTTTAGTGGTGTTCTAGAGTCATTTTGAGGTTGTATGATACATAGTGGTGCTTTAATATTCTCGACATAGTTTATTGGAGATCTCTCTTTAAACAACTCTCTCTTACCTGCAAAGAGGACTTCTTCAAACCTCTTAAAGTATGCGTCTGCAAGCTCATACATCTCCTCCCAGTCAGCTACAGGTGCACCTGCAACACCACACCTCCACAAATCTGATTTCTTAGTGAGCTGCATTAGTACTGTATAGCCCCCATAACTATAACCTACAATAGCTAATCTCCCACTCTCAGCGAGACCAGACTCAATAGCCCAGTTAGCGGCTGTAGCTATATCTTCCATGTCTCCTCCGCCTGGATCACCAATATCCATTTTCCTAAACTTTTCACCATAACCAGTAGAACCCCTAAAATTAGGTGCTACTACGTGATATCCTAGTGCTGCGAGAGTAGCTATTATCGGAGACCATGAGTCAGCTACTTCAGACCATGGTCCTCCATGAGGATATATTACTACTGGTCCAGGTTTACCACTTAGCTTTGACTCTAAGATAAATATTGGCACAGTAACACCGTCTGGAGATGTTGTCTCCGCGAATTTTACGCTTCCAAATCTCTGAATAATGTCTTCTGATAACCGCTCACTAATAATAACTCTAACATCTCTACTCTTCGAGTTAATAGCCACTATTCTCGGTGGTGTTTTAAGTGAGGAGTGAACTACATATACATATTCACCGTGTAATATAGCAGAGGATATAAAACCAGATTCTAAACCTAGAAACTTGTTGTCGACGAAAATATGTGATCTACCCTGCTTCTTAGCTATAGCCCAGAATACTCCATCACTACTCCACCCATAGTCAACGTATTCTACGGGCTCAAACTCGTAGAGATCGCTTCCTTCTGGTACAGCTGATCTAATCTCATTTGTCTCTAAGTTGAGTAAATATAGTCTCTGCTTATCTAGATCCTCATAGTCGCTGGCAAAGAGAACATTGTTTTCTCTAATTTTAGGTGTTACTGAGGTACTCCCCTCTCTTGGAGTATAAACTCTAAACTCCCGTGTAGTAGTATTTAGAATAAAGAGCTCTGTAGAGAATGGGTTTCCTCGGAGAAAACCATAGCCAACTATGATTTTACCATTAGTATCTGATACAAACTCACGCCCCTTAGTCTTAACAAGTAATTCAGGTTCTCCTTTAAGCCTCGCTAAGTAAATACCTGCTTCTTCACCACTAGCACCAGACCACGCAATATATTCTCCATTAAAAGCCAGCCCAGTTACTCTTTGAGGTGGTAGTGAACTAGATACATCAATTAACTCTCCACTTCTAATATTTACAGCGTAGACTCTGCAGAGTTCATAGCCTCTACTCACATCTCTAGTAAAAACCACGTAATCTGATACTGGATGAGCTAGTGCATGTAAATGTATACCCTTAGCTACCTTAGCCTTAAGCCCAGTTGAGGGGTTTACAACGTAAAGGTCTAATACTCCGCTCTCAGTTGATCCATATAAAATAAGCCCTCCAGAAGTTACACCATAAATCACATAACTTGGAGTATTAACTATACTCTCAACTATTTGCGCTATCTCCGTGATCCTCTTACTAAACAATGTTAACTCCACCAGTTAATAGTATAAATAAATATCTAGTTAAAAGCACTACACAATATAATGCCGAAATCTAACTGCGTGAGGAGAAATAAAACTAGAAGTTTGAGTTATAAATTATCCCTTCTAAATACATATCTTGGCAAATCCAATTACTAATGCTTCTACCGCTATTACACTTACAATGGTATAATTTACTATAGTCTCTGCTACTATAGTCGATATTGTACTAGTATGTGTTATAATAATTTTACCTTGTCACTTTCCCTATTGAAATAAGTGTCAAAACATATCTTAGTGGTTATTAGAAATTCTAGTATAGATGATTTGGAATTTAAAAACTAATGCTCGTATTGAAGTAATTATAGTGAGTACATATTGTGCTTAAGAGAGGGATGGGTATTTGTATTACCAAGTTGCTGTTACAGTATTATTTATTATGACCGTGGTTTTAATAACTCTGGGTGTTGAGAGACATATAGTAGCTGTTATTGTAATAGCTGTTCTCTTAGCTACTCGTGCTATTCTTTTCGAGGATTTAGTGACACTTGTTGATTGGGATGTTATAGGTTTAATCATGTGTATGAGTATTTACAGCATAATACTAGAGATCTCTGGTTTTGCTAAGTGGATTACTTATAAAATGATGAGTAGAACTAAAAATACCTTATTACTACTTTACATTTCAATATTAATCTGCGGTATTGTTAGTCTCATACTTGAAAACTCTATTACAGTACTCATATTTGCGCCAATAGCATTCGAAATTGCCACTACACTTGGCTTAGATGTGAGGAAATTGCTTGTGGGCATGGCTCTTGCCGCTGGAATGTCTGGTTCAGCCACAATGATAGGAGACCCTCCCGCTATCATAATTGCTGGACACTATAATCTCGCATTTACAGATTTCATTATATATAAGTCTAAGCCATCAATGTTCTTTATAACACTTATTCCAATGATTATAGCAATAGCTCTACACGTATTATATAACTTTAAATACTTAAAGGGAAGACGATTAGATGTGAATAAAATAGTGAATTATAACGTAGACAAGGAGTTTATTCTAGAAACAACAATATTCTTATTTATTAAAATAATTCTACTAAGTTTAAGAAAAGAGTTAAAAATACCTCTAGTAGTAACAGGCCTAGTAGCGTTAATAGGATTATATTTGACAAGGCTAGTTTTACATAGAGATTTTGATTGTATTAAGAAGTCTATTAGAGAGGGTTTTAACTATAAACTCCCTCTATTCCTAGTAGCAATTTTCCTACTGAGTAATTCTCTGAAGAAATATGGAGTTACAGATGTCATAGCAGATTATGTGATGAGAAATATAGGTGTAAATGTAGTTACTTTAGGCTTAATATTATTTGCTATTTCAGCAACACTATCAGCTTTTATAGAAAATATACCTGTAACACTAACACTTCTACCAATAATAGACTCTATAGCTACGAGGATAGGAGTAGATCCAATAATACTAGTATGGGGTGTTTTATCAGGTTTAACAGCTGGAGGCGGCTACACCTATATAGGTAGTGGAGCAAACATTGTAGCTGTACATATGTTAGATAACAGAGGCTTTAAAACAACATTCATAGACTTCGCGAAGATAGCTTTATTATTCAACATATCAAACACAATTTTAGCTCTAATACTTTACACTTCTATTTGGCTATTGTAACATTAATCCTTCTCATTTTTTACCTCCTAGACGCTCTCTATATGATTTTAGAGCTTACTTACATCCCCCAACTAGGGGTTTCAGAGGCTGCGTAATCTATGAAGACTACACTCAGCACTATCAGCCCTATTAGTGTTAAGAGAGCTAGACTTGCATATTCTCTAGCTCTCATTATCAATCTCTGCGGGTGGGGATTGTTCTTTGCATTTTCTACACGTTATATTACAGTAGAGCTTGGTGGAGGTATTAAATCCATGTACTTGTTTACAGGTGCTAACTGGTTGTTTACACTACTAGCTATATTTTCAAATCCCATTGCCCTCTTTCTAGGTGAGAAGAAGGCAATTCTCCTAGGTCTTTTAATTACACCATTATTAATTATCAGCGTGTTTCCAAGAGATCCATTTATAGTAGCACTCGTGCTCTCTGCTACAAGTTTCCCTTGGGCTATTACATGGCCTATTATACTCAAAACCGTGTTTTCGAGGATTACTCGTAACTTAGGCCGTGAATATGGCATATTCACTATGGGTTCTGGAGTAGGCTTTTTAATAGGCTCTCTCTTAACAGGCCCACTCTACGCTGTTGGAGGTGTGTGGTTAGTTTATACTATAATAGCTGTGTTTATAACTATCTCTTACATCATCTACTATGAGTATTATACTCCAAGTATTGAGGAGCAATTTTACAATTCAAATATAGGTCTTTTTAAGCTATTAAAATATGTTCTCTTAGCTCTCTGCTTAGTAGTATTTACCCGTGAACTACTCTACACATATGTACCAGTTAAAATAAACAATGAGCTTAAAGCCCTAACACCAGGTTATAGTGAGTGGTTTTACTACTTACTCTACGGATTAATATATTCCGGGGGGGCAGTAATATCGCCTTTAGCTAGAATTCTCGCCGGTAAACTCGTAGATAAATATGGATCTACTAAGACCTTAATACCGGCAATTATAAGCTATATTATACTCTACTGGTCTTTTACAAAGACAACTGGTCTTATCCCATTAATACTATGGCAAATACCAATCTACCCCTTTTTTGACACAGCTATTAACGCTCACATAGCTGAGCTTTTACCGAGATCACTACACATAAAGGGCTTCGCGTTATCTACAACCTTCACGGCTATTGGAGGCTCACTAGTCACATTACTACTATTAGTAGGCATCGTAGACGTGGACTTAGCTGGTGTTGTGGTTACATCTGCATCTTTAATCTCACTACTATTATTATTCTACGAGGAGAAGAGACTAAGACACTTGAAGTTCATAATAAGTAAAATAAAAACTAGTAGTGTAGAGTAGAAGTTTGAGGTGTCTCTAACTGAGCTGGAAGTGGCTTGGAGGTATTTATGGTGACTACGTTATAATACGTGAAAGCAGAGATTTTGCAGTGTTCTTAAAAACCCCTAGTAGTAATAAGTTTATTCACACATCATCACTACCAATAAGAGTTCTTAGTGAATTAAGATATAATGGTGAATTTAAAGAGTACACTTTAAATCTCAAAGCTCTCGGAGAAGACTATGTTGACATGTGTATTGTTACTAGGAGTGAAGAATACTATAGCGAGTTATTTAAAATAAATTCGTCTTTGAAAAGAGTTTACTACACTGGTCGCAGTGAGTGTTTAAACCACGTGTCTACTGGTTTTCCAAGAATAGATACTCTAATTGAGAGTATTGCTGTTTTAAGGAGATCTTGGTGTATTCCAATATGTAAATGCCCCGAGAGATCTATAAAATACTATGAAGTATTTCTAAAAGCTAAAGTAGCACACATATATAGTTTCTATAAGAGGATAAAAGATGCTTGGCTCGAGTATGCACAGGAATACCTGGGCTTTATATACTGGGTATTAGATAGTGTTCTCAGAGAGCATTGTCAAATAATTAATACTAGAGGACTTAGTGATATCTGTAAGAGAGCTTGTAGTAGTGAGAGTATTGAGTGGCGTAATCTAATAGTTGAATATGATTGCAGAGAGAAGTCTATAAGAGTATACTTAGAGAGAATGTTGAATGGTATAAAACCAGATATACTAGTTGAAACATTAAATAAGAGAATTGCTATTGAGTGTAAACAAGGTCCTATTAAAACATGGCTTAAAAAAGCTATTAAACAGGCAGAGAAGTATAAAGCCCTATTTGACACCTGTATTCTCATAACCCCGCAATCACTGGGTGAAAGCGATATTATAGTATTAAAACAACAATACGATATAGTAGTAGATAAGTGTACTACTGAGAATTTAGAGTGTAGAAAGGCTTTACATCAAGTACTTTTAGAAAGTAGAATATTTACATAAGTACCAATCACGCTCCTACACTTCACACGTGAATTTCGTAAGAATACTATTTATCTCCCTAAACCCCCTCTGCAGTCTTCTTAAACCTACTATACAGGCGAAGTATAGTAGTGAGCCTAGTAGTCGCCTAACTCCTAGTGGTGCTTGTGCAACAAGTTTAGGTGAGAGGTTTTTAATTTTCTTAATAGCATCATAAGTTGCTACTGCAATTAACTCTAAACTATTCTCGTTCATTAAGAGTATATCACAAGTCTTTAAACCCTTTGTTCTCCTTAAACTACCTGATGGTATAAATGGAAGTACATGTATAAATACATTATAAGATTCAAGTCTCTCTATAAGCCTCAAGTTCATTTCAATATCTTCAACTCTCTCACCTGGGAGACCCGTGATTATTGTTGCACAAACCCACCAGCCAGCTTCATTTAATATGTTAATAGAGTCTTCAACTACACGCGGCCACTCCTCAGGCTTAAAGGGCTTAGGTTTACCAGGCGCAATCAGCTTAATTACCCTTGGACTAGCACTCTCAATACCAATCTCTATTATAGAGAACTTATCACTCGTAAATCCTAAAATCTCACCACACTCTCTCACCAACTTAGGGTTCTGCATAACAGTTGAAGGCGTAGTAAAATCCACTGAAACCTCTTCAACCCCTGGAAACTTCACAATAGTCTCTAATAGCTTCTTAACTCTCTCACCACTAGGCTCTAAGCTCATAGAGCCATAGCGTAAAAAATCCTCTGAGTGTAGTGTTATTTTATTCTCACCTCCAAGAACATTAACTGCTATTTCTCTCAGAATATTCTCTAATGGTATAATTCTATACATTAATAATGTTGGATTACAGAATTTACAGCCCCTACCACACCCCCTACTAATTTCTACTAATCCACGTGAAGGAGTTTTAATAATAGGTATTTTTTCAACTGGCACTGGAGGACCTTTTACATATCTCGGCAACTTAACACCTTCAATAGCCTCTTTAAAAAGACTTGGAGCTACAAGTTCACCTTCACCCTCAACTAGAGTATCTATTCCAAGTCTACTCTGCAAACCAGAATCTATAATCTCCCAGACTCCAGGACCTCCTACTACGACTCTAATTCTCTCCCTGTGTTTCTTAATAACCGGGTGTTCTAGTATCTTCATAGTAGCCCATGACATATATGATTGAAGCCTCGTTTCAATACCCATAAGCCTTAACACAGTTCTCAATAACATAGTCCCATAGTTTAAGCCCAGAGGATCAAGCACACTTACACCAATAACTCTAGTTTCAGGACCTATAGCCTCATCTAGCCTCCTTGGGTCAACTATAGCTACATCTTCTCTACTAAAACCACTATCTATTAATGCAGCTTCTATTTTACATAAACCATATTGAGAAGTAAGCAATCTACCGTGTTTACCGCTCTTAGTGGGGAATATTAAATCGCCAAGAACTGCTGGAAATACATCCATAGGTAGACCTGAGGCAAAGCCTAAGTAAGTGTGGTGATATGTACTAACTAAGCCCTCATCTCCTGTGAGGACTATTTTAAAACCAGAAAAACCCATGGTAAACACCTTTATATGGGTATTACGTATACTAAGGTGAAATTATCGCTAGAGAAATATAAGAGTTTAACATAAATACTATAAGTGAGCTACGTGGTGAACTCTGTGTCTAAATTGTTTTTATTAAAACACATAGGACTCTTACTCGTAGTGTTTTCCATAGCAATAGGTTTATTACAAATAGTAGTAAGCGAGAATCCAAGTAACACGTGTTTAAGTAATAATAACGTAATATTCTATGCTTATGGTGAATCAACGTGCCCACACTGTAGGAATTTACATGACTTCTTTGACACTACATTTAAACATAACTATATATTTTGCTATATTGATAAGTATTCCGAGTGCTATAGAAATTTAGGTAAATCTATACTTGATATTGCTAAACTACCCGGCGCTCAAAGCGTTCAAAGCGTTCTAGGCTATGTTCCACAAACATATATCTTAAAAAACAACACATATTTACTAGGTATTGTTATTGGAGAAGTCAAGGATGAAGCCTTCTGGCTTAATTTAGCGTGTAGAGAACCCAGTAGTGAAATCCCAGTATATCAGGGTATGAGTCAAGTAGGTGTAATTGAAGCTAATACTACTCTACAAGGTGAAATCGTCCAAAAAATACTATCATATATTCCACCAGCTGAGACAACAGGAATACCCAGTGAACTAGTATTAGGAATCATTGTAATAGCCGTGTTAACTATGAGCATCGGAGGTTACTTAGCTTATACACACATATCCTCGAAGAAAACAAGTAAATATATAAAGAGATCTGGAGGGAGAGAAAGTAAAAGTAATAAGAAGAAAAAGTGATTACAGAGCTTTAACAATTCCCCACATAGGCTACTGCATCAATTTCTAATTCTACTCCTCTAGGTAAACTTGAAACCCCAATAACACTCCTGGCCGGAGGATCTCTAGGGAAGTACTTAGAGTAGACTTCATTAAACTCTGAGAATCTACCTATATCTCTCAAATACACAGTAACCTTGACAACATCTTCCAATCTACCACCAGTAGACTCCACAATAGCCCTTATATTCTCTAAAACCCTCTCAACTTGAACTTTAAAATCTCCTCTCACAATATCACCCGTAACGGGATCTAGTGGTATTTGCCCTGACACATAAAGCCAGCCATTAACACAAATAGCTTGACTATAAGGCCCTACAGGCCTAGGCGCCTTCTCCGTAGACACAATTTTCTTCAAGAATACTCACCAAGAACACTTTATAGCAATAGAGAGCTAAATACTATAATCCATATAAAACACTATTAATTTTAGTAAACATCTAAGATAACTTAAATTAACACATAATTCCTTAAATAATATCCAGAAAAATATTTTAGAGTCATATAAGAGGTTTAATAGAGAGCGGTGTAAAAATAATTGAAGAAGATTAAGTCAAATGAACTATTTTTCACAATTATTCTACTAGTAGGTTTAATTGTGAGAATTATTCTCGCACCCTTTTCTAGTGGTTCTGATATTGTTCAATTTGCAGGTTTCGCTAAAACTATTCAAAGACGTGGATTTTGCTTTTATAATTATGCTGCTGCATTTAGTGAGGAGATGTGGCCTTATAATTGGCCATATCTCTATGGCCCGGTATTAGCCTATATTCTAGGCTTATTAGTACACGTAGTTAACCCAGACTACAGTGCTTTCTGGGTTAATAGCCACTATTTTGTCTATGTATCTGAGATGTGGATTTTAGTTCTTAAATCAGTCTTTATAGTTTTCGACATGTTAGTAGCATTATTAATTTATATTATAACTCGCAGAATACTCTTAGTAGTCCTCTACTATTTAAATCCAGCTGTAATATATACTTCAAGTATTTATGGAATGTTTGATCAAATAGCATTAGCTCTACTACTCGCTGGACTAATTTTACTCGAGAAGAAGAGGCCTAGAGTAGCCGGTGTATTAATAGCATTATCACTATTAACAAAACAAAACACGTTATTCTCAATACTCGGATTAGCAATATTATTAACTCAGCACAGAGACTTATTCAAGAACACACTAATGGGCTTCATAGTTGGCACATTATTAACACTCTCACCTATACTAGTAACATGTCCAACTTCACTTCTCAAATTAAAAGACACATTATATATGCTAAGACCAAATTACGTTGAGCCACTAGCATACTCATTCAATGGAGTATCTTCACTCGCAACACTAATACACAGAGTTTACGGTATAGATACACTATGGCTCATAGAATACTGGTATATTTTTACACTAATTCTACTACCACTCTTAATACTATATACTCTCAGAAGACAAGACATATACTTAAATACTCTACTCTACTACCTCCTCTTCACAACTACATATTGGAGAGTAAACTACCAGTACTTAACACTCCTCATAGGTCTACTAGCTGTGGGAGTAGCTAGAGAAGTGAGAAAATCTCTGAAAGGACTTTACATATTACTAGCACTCTATATAGGAGCATGGTTTTTCATATTCCCAGTTGACTGGTGGTTTAGAGTACACATAGAGAAACCTAACAACACGATCATTGAAGTTGTAAAAGCATTTTCAATAAACATATATGTAGATGAATACTATGCATTTTACAGTTTAATATTAACGCTACTAGAATACACAACTCTACTCTACACTTCACTAATAGGAATAAAAGATCTAAAGATCAGATTACACGAGTTATTCAAATATAGTTAAAAATGATAGAGATAGATTTTAAATATTTTTAA
>JAJHQS010000004.1 GCA_020833225.1 Desulfurococcaceae archaeon | reverse complement strand
GTTATTGGTGATAACACATGCCTAATCCCGAAGCCATAGCAAAATATGTCGAGTTAGCGGAGAAAAGTAGTGGAGTAATCTACATTGAAGGGGATACAATACACATCATAGTTCCAGCTAGTAAACTCGTAGACGTAGCAGACATAGTGTTTAATAAATACAATTGTTCATTTAGAGTTTGTGCAGGTATAGATGAGAGACCTCTTAATGGCCACTTCTCCCTAGTACATCTCTTTACAGATGATAAAGCTGGATACTATGTGGCTATTAAGACATATCTTAGTGGAGACAACCCAGTGGCTCCGAGCATAGTTAGTGCTGTGCCAGCTGCCGATTGGTGTGAAATGGAAGCCAGAGACCTAGTGGGGATAGAGTTTACGGGGCGAGAGACATTTAGATTAGTGCTACCACCATGGTGGCCGAGTAATCTACACCCGCTAAGAAAAGATGTACCATACAATTACAGGCCAGAGCCGAGAATTGAGAGTGAGAAAATTAGCTATAGTAGCGAATATGGTGTAATACCACTAGGACCTTATCATCCAACACTACACGAACCCGAGTACTTTGAACTCTACGTTGAAGGTGAGAGAATAGTTGATGTCAAGTACAGGGGTTTCCACGTACATAGGGGTATTGAAAAGCTCGCTGAGTCTCGAATGAATTACCAGCAAATAAACTTCCTCGCTGAGAGAATTTGCGGCATATGTGGCTTTGTACACAGCACATGTTATGCTCTAGCCGTTGAGAAAGCAGCTAAACTAGATGTTCCAGAGAGAGCACAGTTTATTAGAAGCATTGTTTTAGAAATCGAGAGAATCCACAGTCACCTCCTCTGGCTTGGAGTAGCATTTCACCTACTTGGCTATGATGCTGGTTTTATGCACGTGTGGCGTACAAGAGAAAGAGTAATGTGGTTGGCAGAGCTCTTGACGGGTAGTAGGAAAACTTATGGTATAAATCTAATTGGCGGTGTACGCAGAGATATTAGTGAAGATAAAAAGCAGAAAGCCCTTGAAGTTCTTCGCGAACTAAATAGAGACTTCAAGAGCCTTATTGAAGTCGCACTCCACGTCCCCCAAGTAAAAAGGAGACTTACCGGTACAGGTGTTCTTCCAAGAGAATATGCAATAAAACTCTCAGTTGAGGGACCTACAGCTAGAGCTTCAGGGGTAAATAAAGACGCTAGAAGAGACCTCCCTTATGCTGCCTATAAGTACGCGTCATTTAAAGTTCCAGTTTATAGTGAGGGCGATAACTTGGCTAGAGCACTAGTAAGAATAGATGAGACTTTTGAATCTATCTCAATAATAGAGCAACTTTTAGACAAACTCCCTGGCGGCCCCATATTATTGAGTGACTTTGAAATACCTGAAGGCAAAGTAGGTGTTCAAGTTGTTGAAGCCCCACGCGGAGGCGATATTCACTACGTAGTAACCGGTAAAGGTGCTCCTTACAGATGGAGAGTTAGAGCACCAACATATGCCAATATACCAGCTCTCCGCATAATGCTTCGAGATCAACCTCTTGCAGATGCACCTATTACAATAGCTAGCATAGACCCCTGCTTTTCCTGCACAGATAGAGTAATAGTAATTAGAGATGGTAGAGTAAAGAGGATTAATTTACTCCGGTGATGTAATGTGAGCATTAAACCAGTAAAATTAATTGTCATAGCCGGAAAGAAAGGTAGAGTAACCGTTAAATACCCATTTCAAGAACCCATCGTAACTCCAGAGTTTAGAGGAGAAGTTGAAATAGATCCAGCGAAGTGTATCGGGTGTGGTGCATGTGTAAGAGCCTGCCCGCCCAATGCATTAGAGCTCTTAGAATCTGAGAAGGAAATAATACTTAGATATTTTGTAGGACGTTGTATTTTCTGCTGGAGATGTGTTGATGTATGCCCAGTAAGTGCTATTAAAGGTACAAAGAACTTCGAACTAGCAACAGACAAGTTCACAGACCTCTACACGCTAGTAGTACACACACGAGCAACGTGCGAATTATGTGGTACACCAGCAGAAACTGTTAGAATGCGGAGATATATCACAGAGAAAGTTCCAATTAGTGAAGAGTACATAACTACGTGTCCTACGTGTAGGAAAAAACAATTTGCAGAGAAAATAGCTATGAGAAAGGTGGGGATTAGTGAGCTTAAAAAGTAGTATTTTAAAGAAGAGCCCTTGGGTTTTTCACTTAAACACTGGGAGTTGTAACGCCTGCGACATAGAGATCTTAGATGCCCTCACACCATATCACGATGCTGAAAGATTTGGTGTTAAACTAGTTGTCTCGCCAAGACATGCCGATGTAATATTATTAACGGGGCCTATAACAGTTGAGAGTTTACCAAAAGTGATAAACGCTATAGAAGCTGCCCCAAGACCACGTATAATTGTTGCCCTAGGCTCTTGTGGTAGTGGAGGAGGTATATGGCATGATACGTATTCAACTATAGGTGGTGTAAATGGATTACTGAAAATCCTAAAAGAGAAGGGTATTGAAGTAGATGCCGTTTACCATGTTCCAGGTTGTCCTATTAGACCTGAAGCTCTTCTCTACGCTATAGCCTTAATCAAGGGTATAGTCTCTAAAAAACGAGAAATGAAGATATATAAGGCAGAATAATATGAATACTAGATTATACCTATGCACATATAATGAATACTCATCTATTTTCTCAAGACACTTCATCACGGGAATCTCACTCTGCAAAGAACTGGGCTCTTGGCTTCTGAGTGAATTACAAGGTATACTTGATGAAAAAACCCTCGCTACATTAACCAGGCAAAAAGAAATCTTAATTACCAGTAGAGATCTCATAATCACACTTAGAGAAAAACTATATTTGCCCATAAAAGAGATCTCTGAAAACACCTATATTTTAATAAGACTCGCTGAATAACATAAACACAACTTAATTAACAAAGAAGCTACTGCAGCTTAATCTACCTAAGCCAGACTAAATACACACATAAACCTCGCTAAAACACAAGAATCTCTTATTTTATAACATGGTTAGAGTTTATGAATTTTATTCACAGTGATCTTAAACTTCTGATCAAAATGTTCTAAACAAGTGTTCACGAACGCTCCTGAAGATCAAGTGATCTTATGGGATAATAGCGGTAATCAATGTGAGACATGACATTAATAGTGAGACCGCCCCTATTCGGATCAGGCAACGACTCTACGAGAGATCATTACATCTCTGATCTATAGAGGAAGCTCTCCGGTGGTTAAGGCCATTAAATGTCAGCTGATCTTCTCTTCTCTCCACTCCTACTAGGTGTTAGGTAAAATGGTTATGATTCTTTACCTAACACTCAACATGTTAAAACTCTTAGCACATACTTAGGTAAAAGTTCAAGCTTAAATATAATTTAGAGAATTGAAAAGTTGTCAAAACTAATAGTTTATGTCTCTTCGATGAAAAGAAGGGGTTGATCGAAAGTTTATTTATTTTTAATAATTAGTAGCGTGATAGCAGGTGTTTTATATGTTGAGGAATAATTGAGGGTGCAGCGATCTTTAGAGTAATTTATGCAAAATGACATATCGGGATGGAAGCGTATTAATGATGCGGGAAGCTAAAGATATAACATTTAGTTTTTCTTGATTACCTCAGCTATGTAGTCTTCGGCTCTTCCGCGTCTCTGCCTGTAAATATAATATATTGAAAAAAGAACAATAGATGTGAACAGCGTAATAATTAAGGAGAATTGTATCAATGTGACTGCTGTTTCGAAGCTCAACAAACCCCAGTAAAAAGCGTAAAAGTAGTTCGCAGCGAAAAACAAAATCATTGCTACTAGAGGGGGTAAAGCCCTTGTCTCTCCGCAACGTTTCTTTAGGTACACATGTAGTAGTAGCGCAGGTAACACGGATAAAGCAAGTATAGAGTAGATAACAGGTAAAAATAATTGACTTAAAGCGTATCGAAATACACTAATAGCTATAAGAGAGGAAAATGAGAAAAACAACATTAAACACCAGAGTATAAGAAGCGTTGATACAAGATACTTTAAGTTTTCCATAAACCCCATACCCATTAAGTACTTACATCTAACCATAATTTTTAAAATTCTACTACTAGAAGTAAAGAGTAACCAGTGTAGCCTATGAATACCATGCCCTTTCTCATTAAACTCCTACTCACCTAAATATTGAATAGCTCTTTTCACTACTACATCTAAGACCCTCTTAAACCCATGTAGATAATTGTGCAAAGCGCCCCTAGAGATCCCGGAAACTTCTAAAAACTGTTGAAATCGAGATTTTCTTTAACCCTAAGGAGTATAGATCTCCTCACATCAACGTTAAAAGCATTAATATTGATCCTAGAACACCGTGAATTAGTAGACATGATTTTACCGAACACATCACCCAATAGTTCATACTTTCTCCACAGAGAGGTGAATTGTAAAAATAACCCTAATAGAGTTTACTTGGATATTTAAAGGAGTATGCGCCGCCGCCGGGATTTGAACCCGGGTCACGGGCTCGACAGGCCCGCATACTAAACCGGGCTATACTACGGCGGCGTCATTATTATAATAGTTGTAGAGGGACTTAAAAAGACTAAATATTGGAATGATTAAAACAATTTGGTGATTAGACTATGAGGTTTTCTCCTCGGTGTTTAAACTTAGTATTCTTCCTTCTATTTTCATTTTAAGCCTATAGTAGACATATTTGTCTTGAGGACTAAATCTAGGTGGATGTGGCACATAGAGTTCTCCACCGCAGAAGGGACATTTCTCTCTGACAATTACATATCGTCCACAATTTTTACACTTCCTCATTAACCATTTCACTTCCTTTCACGCTCTACTTTAAATACTACACTTAGCTCTTTAGCTTTCTCTTCACCTTTACTAATGGCCCTAGTTGCATACACCTCGGCTAATTTATAGTCACGTGCATATACGTCTAGAATATATCTTGGAGAACCAGCTGTGTATAGTTCAAATTTCACATTATTAGAAGACAAATACTCCGCTATTGCATTTAAACAAGCCTTAACATCTTCAATACCACGTGGACTATAAGACTGCACCGTCAAATTATATCTAACAAGAGCTTCTTTCACTTTAACATGTTTTTGAACCTCTTCAACTAACACATCTGCCCAATACTCGGGTACACCAGCATCTCTGAGAACTTGAGAACCACTTACAACAGCCTCTTCAAGAGCATACATTACATCATAGTATTTATCCATTAAAGGCCATACAACTTCTCTATAAGCATCTTCAATACTCTTACCGAGTTTCTCAGCAACAATCTCAACAATTTTACAAGCCTTAGAAAACCTCTTCCACCACAACATTTTCCTCTGTCTCTCTACATCACTAACTCTCTTCAATGAGACATCAACAGTCTTCTTAACCCTATCAATACGTATTGTTTTTACAACTACCTTCTGTCCTTCTCTAACAACTTCTCTAATATCTCTAAACCACTTAGAAGATACCTCACTCCATGGTAAAAAAGCCTTGAGACCACCATACTCATCTAATTCAAGATATGCTCCAAAATCATGTATTTCTTTAACAGTGCCAATTACAAGCTCACCGACATCTGGAAGCTGTTTTCTAGGCAATACCACATAACACACCTCTAATCTAACTTTACTCTAAAAACTACTAGTGATAAATACAAATCATATACACCATAATATCTCGTATCTGTAGTCGATAAATACATCTTACTAGCATAAATAGGCTCATACCACGTTAAACTATCTTCTAGCGGCATATATCCAGCCATATAGTTGTATACAACTGTATAATTCAAGTAACGTATAGTTGAAATCGCTAACCTCGCCAATAACATTTCTCTCCCACGCACAGTCCACATTAATGCTTGAACATCTTCACCATAGCCAGTTAAGCCGGTTAAGAGAAATAAATAATCTCCTACTCCACGACCAGCTAGTCTCAAATATGAGGGTATCAAGGCCACATCACCTAGAGCTCTAAATAAAAGTAGAGGTCCTTCTGCTCCTGTTATAGTAAAAGGTAACCCTATGAAACTCGCATTATCCCCCCTCCTTACACTAAAACCACAAAGAACAATCACATAGACTTCTTCTACGCCGAGGTCTCTAGTTATGTTTTTAAGCATAAGTCTCGAGGAAGACTCGCTAGCTGTGAACAACTTTGCAATTAAACTTTTACTCTGAATACTACCAGCGCTGTGAGAAAGCGTATAAACACTTAAACCCTTCTCTGCTAGTTCCGCGTAAATCCAGTAACTATAATCCCAGTTAACTACGAGTAGAACTTTCTTATTAGTCGACGTGTTTAAAACAACATCAGCGATTTCTGAGCCCAAGTTAGAAAGCCATTTATAAACTTCAACTAAGCGAGCTCTATCTACATTAGTTGAAACACTCTCTACTATAGGATTTACTGTATAACGTTGCTCTAAAGTAACAGTAATAGATGCAGGTATTGTCGCTATTAAAACTCCTAAAACTATTAGTTGCGCTATTAAACCCATACGTTGCAATTTCACAGCCCTAATAGCTACTATAATAGCTTCTAAGAGATATCCACTTAGAGCAGACATAAAAGCCGCTGCTAGCAACGTCAACGTAGGTGTTATTAGTGAAAGCACTGTAGATACTAGAAGAGCTACTGTGGAAAAACATACTATATCACTAGTTCTCTCCCGTAGAGATAGGAAAACTCCACCAAGTGCTAAAAATCCTGAAAAACCATAAGCTATTACAGGTCTAACCTCAGGTTTCATGTAAATTTCTCGAAGCTCAATACCCATTAATAACAAACTAGCAAAAACACTAATTGATAAAGCAAACGTAAAAGCTAATATAGCTGAAACTACCTTAAAATAGGCACTCCACCTACTTGCTATGTAGTCTAATAGTAAAACCTCTAGGGCTAGTAGTATAGTAAATATTGCCGGGAAGAAGTCATAACTAAATGCTCCAAGTATTAGCTTAACAACAGTGATTAATGTAAACACTAATAATACTACTCTTTCAAGCCCCAATAGTCTCCTTCTTACATAAACAACCAGCATATAAAGCGTAATTATTAAAAACACCGCCCAGTAAGCCATATGTAAAACTGCTAGCATCGCGTAGAGAGCAACCCCTATACCCACTAGTTTCTTACTGCCTCCTACAAATCCCTTAACAATAAATACTATTGATGTTAAAAGTAACGGTGTTATAAATATAAAGCCAAAATAATCTAATAAAACAGGATTTAAAACACTTGGTGTAAAAACATAGAGCAAAGTTGCCATTATAGAAGACAAATAACTATTAGTTAACATCATAGTAATTATAAAAACTACAACAACTCCAAGCACCATTACCACATACACTAGAAACTTTACTTGAAATATTCTCGAAGCAAGCCACAGCGAATTTAACAACGAGCTACATTTCTCAACAGTATACTCAAGACTTTTACACATGTCAATAACATTCTTAGTATTCACAGCTACTCTAATAGGATATAGGTCAATATAATAGTCTGGTATGAGTAGTTTAGAAACAGCTATATATACAGCTATTATAAGCAATAGAATACACCAATTACGAATTCTTTGATGAATTTTGTAATGATTCTTCAACACAAAGACCACTTCCACGCTCTCTAAGCTAATAGAAACAGAAATGTGTAATATATAAATGTAAAGTTTACTCTGAATTCTTCTAGGTGTTTAATTATGAAAGAGAAAGCCGGGTTTGTCACGAGGCTTATGGAGTATGGTTTGCTGATAACTACATTACACAAAGGATTTCTCATAGTAAGTGGTATATTATACTTCACGGTTGTTTCAGGGATTTTAACATACACAATTGTTATCAATGAGCCTATGGCCATAGGCAAAATCACGCTATTATCACTATTACTGATATTAAGTATTATACTAACTAAGCTTATACCATTCAGGGTACATACTCTTAAATCCGTGGAAACAAGGAGAAGGAAAAAGCCCTCTACTCGAGAGTCGCCGACAATAGTAATCTCATTACTGGTAATCTTAGTATTACTAGTCTTAAGCTATGCTATGATATGCTTTTTCAGGATATATTAGATTTAGATGAGATCATCTTAA
Source organism: Desulfurococcaceae archaeon (assembly GCA_020833225.1). Taxonomy (GTDB): domain Archaea; phylum Thermoproteota; class Thermoprotei_A; order Sulfolobales; family Desulfurococcaceae; genus UBA285. The sequence continues at coordinate 54,733 of JAJHQS010000004.1, read as the reverse complement.
CAATAGGTTTCTCTAATATTCTACCACATTCATAAAGATCTGCTATTATAGCTTCCGCAATGCTGAGTTCTGAAATATCATTTTTCTTGAACTTCTTTTCGTTAATAACACATGGTTTTATAAACAAGTAGAGTAATTTATTAGCATGTTTTACTGTAAATGGTGAAAGTATATTTTTCTCAACTCTAAGTAGTATTGTAAATGCTTTAATTACATCGTAGTCTATGGTGTTCTCAGGGATTTCTCTTGTAAGCGCCGCCTTTAAAGCTCTGATCTCTACATATTTCTCCACGTCGTTATTAAGTCTCTTAATAACACCAAGTAACACCTCTAAACCTGTCTCATCAAGCTCATGTATGCGTAAAAGGACTTTGACCACTCGCTCTTCTATTTCAAGGTATCTCTGCTGTGGAAGAGGGCCCAATTTATTAAGACCTAGCTCCTCTCTTAGAAGCCGTAGAAAAATCTCACTCAACTCTTAATCCCTAAATCACTTATATCTACTGGTAAAGCTACGTTTTTAACTACGAGGTATACTCCTAAATATGCTTCTAATTTAATAACTTCACCCCTCGTTAAACTCAACTTCCTATCTAATACTTCTAGCATCCCAGTTACAATAGGTTTTACTTTCACATTTCCAGTAAAAGGTGAGAACTCTTCGTAAGAGGCATTATTGATGTCTCTGTTTAGATCAACATTAACAACTCTCATACCCGCTTTCATATTTAAACTGTAATTAAATCTGGAAAGCCTTGAGATATCCATTGTTACAGCTTTATCAATACTAATACAAGTATCTTTTAAAACCTCCTCGAGATCTCTGAGACTAACTATATAGATATTTCTCAAACCATATGTTTTCTCCTTAAATATAGCTACACCTCTCTTAATAGCTTCCTCTAATACCCGTTTCCTTAAACCATGTTCACTGGTGCTAAAGATCACTTTGTCTCTAATAGCTGGAAACACTCTCTCTACTCTGAGATCTTCACATGTAACATAGCCCGCAATATGTCTCCTCTCATCACGATTAAGTAATAAAGCCTTTTCATCTGTAACCTTGACGTGGAACCCCCTATTACCCGAGAAAAATACTTTTATCTCTCTAAAGCCCAATTCCTCGCGCAAAATATCAATTAAAGTAATGACGCTTCTCCACGCCTTTATAATACAATTCCATGATACATTAACATATTCTAATGGCTTAGAGCCATCAATACATTTATCAACACTCTCCTTAAGTAATGTACCATCACTACACATGTAAAGCTTAGTTACACATTCTAAGTACTTATCAGCATCAATATCGAAGAGTAACTCTGAACCTTCCCAAGACTTCTCCTCCATTAGTTGTGCTGAGGGATTTGCATATAGTGCTGAAGAGTAGTATAGGTGTAGAGGTGTTTTAATACTCAATATGTAATTATAGAGTTGCTCCATGTATGGAAAAGCTAAGTGTCTAATGTATACACCGTCTTCAAGGCTCTCAAGAGCTATTTCCCGCTTATGTAAATTCGAAGGCTCTTCAAGAGGTCTTCTCTTATAATAATCTCTTATAATAGTCTTCAAAAAGCTAAATCTACTAATCTGTTCTCGGCGCAACATAAAACTCTAATTTCCCCCCATAGGGAAGTTCATAAGTTACTCTTAGCGGCGTCTCTACGCCAAGTCCTATACTAAGCACCTCTGCCGCTTGAGAGGCAGCTGATAAATCCACTAAGTAGTCTACAGTATATTTCGATTTAGCCTCACCAGTAGACTCGTATTCTATTAAAGCCCCTGAAGCAGCACTAAGCTCTACTTCTGCTTCAGCGATGTCACCCTGAGCTTTTAGATATAAAACTCCTGATTGAGCTGGAGAGTAGAACTCCACAGAGTCACTTATTGGTTCAAGTTCTCTAATTACATCTTTAAACATTTTTGGCATAATTTTACACTTAAAAGTCTCTTCAAAACTTATTTCTGGGATCTCTTGGATTGATAACTCAATACTAGGTATTTTAAAGCTCCTAGAACCCTTCCCTTCAAATAAAACTCTCAATTGTCCACCGGGTAGTGGTTCGAGTAGTAATTCATCGCCTTTTCTAGCACGTCTCAGAATCTTCGCGAGTTCTTCCATATTTACTCCAATATGAACTTCTCCCTCAACTTCAAAAATAGAAAAAGCCTCTTTCGGTATGTAAAAATCTACTAATACGACAGCTGAGGGATCCATTGCTCTAAGTCTTAATCCTTCTTCACTAATTCTAAAACCAGCCTCTTCAATAATTTTAGATATAGCTGATATAGCATATTTCCAAATAACAGCTTCTCTAAAACTAAGTTTCAAAAACACCCACCCTACTATATTTAGCACTCTAAAATTAAAAAGAGTAGGAAAAACATGTTTTTAAAGGAATACCTCGCTACTTAACGCTTGTAAGTGTTTTCATAGGTGATATTGGTGTGGAGGTGAGAGTTGTCTCTAAGACTGATAGAGAGCTCGTATTAGAGATCGTTGGTGAGGATCACACTCTCGGAAACATGCTCATGAAAGAGGCTCTGAAACACCCTAATGTAGAATACGCAGCTTACAGAATACCACATCCGCTTAGAAATATAATGGAGTTTACAATAATTGTTAAAGAGGGGGCTAGCCTCTCAAATGTACTCGCAGAAATTATAAGTAAGTTAAAGAGCGAAGTAAGCAAGTTTAAGAAGCTCATTGAAGAGGTATTAGAGTGAAAACAAAGAAAGAAAGTAGAGTATTAGTCTACGGTCTCTCGAGAAATCACATTGTAATTGCTACTTATAGGTGGGATTTCCTCGAAGAACTCTTTATATCTAAACATCCAACACTAGACCTCGAGGTTTTTATCAGAGATAAACTTAATACTTATAACGAAGTCACCTATGTTCTACCATGTACAGAGAGTAAATATAGAGCTAGATTCAAGTCATTCAGAATACTCGAAGGTGGAGATATACTAATCTACGTAGAGAAATATTGTAAATTAATAAACGCCATAATCTGCTTACTCGAAACCGGAGGTCTTATTAGCCCAGCTACTGGTATTTTAATAGGAGCTCCTGATAAATGTTTAAGTAAAGGTGAAGAATTATGACACTTCTCTGTCCAAGATGTGGAGGACCTCTGAGATCTAGGCGAGAAGGTAATAAAGTATACTTAGTTTGCTCAAGATGTGGTTATCACGTTGAGTCTACAAGCACGTCGCTTAAAGTTTCATCTAAAATAGAACATAGCACTAAAGAGAAAACTTTAATAATAAATGAGAAAAGTACTTCTGGATTACCCATTACGAGAGATGTTATATGTAAAAGATGTGGTCATAATGAAGCCTATTACTGGTTTTTACAAACACGTGCAGCCGACGAGCCTCCTACAAGATTCTATAAGTGCGTAAAATGCGGATTTGTGTGGCGAGAGTATGAATAGTACTCAACATGTTACTTCTCACAACTATTAATCCATATTATCCAATTACATATTTTATAGTACAATACTAGAGATTAGTGCTCTCAATCTTCCTGCCTTGTTAAGAACCCTCACTTTTTATGTGTGAAGAGAGATTAGGTTTAAAATTCTCGTAGAATTTATTCAGAGAGCTTTTCCACTCCGATTTAAGAGCAACTTTGCCATCTTCACCGATAAATAATAAATCAAGATCTCTAGATATCTTAATAATATCTTCAATTGGTAAACCCGTTAGAACTGCACAAGCAACTAAGTAATATCTAGTAGAAGTGTTCTTACTGATCTTAGCTAACATGGTGTTCTGTTCCGCGATCCGTTCAACTAGTATAACAATATTATTAAAATCCATATCGGAGAGCAACGTATTTTCCTCTCTTAAGAAAACGGCCCTATATCCTAGTCTTTTAATTATCTCGACAAGAAGTTCTGGTGAAAATGTCTTTTTTGTAACCTGTGTAATGAACTCAACACCATATCTCTTTAAGCCACGGGTGCTAGATACTTCTCTAATAGACTTAATAATTTTTCTAATCTCCATCCAAGCTGTTTTTATATCACTTTCATATCCATAAATCTCTACGAGAAGCCCTTTACTAGTGACCGTAAGCTCCACATAGCTCAAAGCTGGAAGTCTATCTTTCACGAACTCATATAGCTTAATACATTCCTCCTCTTTACATGAAATAAAAAACCTCCTTTTAACTAATGGCACAAGTACACCTTAACTCACGACTAACAAGTAACCGCCTACAGCTACCTTCCTCTTCTCGATTCTACCACAATTATTACAAGTAAGAACCCCTGTACTTGTTAAGTATAATTCCTCGCCGCATGAACTACAATAAGCATGGATAACTCCTAGTTGTGGTTCTTTAATTGTGAGTAAATATGGTGGCATATTATTTAATACTCTGGCCTTAATAGTATCGCTAGGTCTTATATAATCTTGTATATCTGCAACATATTCGCTTGAAATCTGAGATATGTGTAGTAGTCCAGTAGCGTTGATCTTGATATTATCTGCCTGGTATATCTTGACGACCGCTACGTCTTCGTAAACGCTGGAAATCAGCCCCTCGACTATTACTCCTTGTTTTAATGTTAATCCCCGCTTAACAAGGGGCCTTACACTTGCAGTCTTCTTATACTTGTTTAATACAGCTACTCCAATAACATGTGATCTCAAGTATCCCCTACCATCACTATATACATATCCACTTGGTAAAGCCTCCTCTTCTACGCAGATGGCTTCTCCTGGTATTACAAAACTCACTAGCTAATCACCTTCCTCGCTAATATTATTAGTACTGCTTTAAATCTATATGTTCTTCTCCTATGTCTATTATATAGCATTGGAATTTCAAAATCCATAAGCTCCCTATATTCTAGGTCAAGATTAAGTGTATATATGATCTTCTCTAAGAGCATCATAAAGCCTTCAGAGTATTTATGAAAACTATACACCTTCCTACCAGTCTTCAAAGCTGAAATTAAGAACTTTACATCTAAACCCCTATTACTCCTCACAACGCCAAAAGGAGGATTCATAATGATCGTATTAATATTTTTAAGCAGAATCCTTGTGGCATCTCCTACGATAAACAATATTTTGAAATGTATTGGGTAATAATATTGAAGAGTTATTCTCAATCCCAGTCTTAATAACTCCTCATCTATCTCAACGCAGAGAGCGCGAGAAGCTCCTACTAGTAGAGACGCTACTGCTAATCTCCCATCTCCACAACCATAATCAGCTATAGTTTGCCCCCCTATATCACCTTTAAGTAAACCAAGCCAAACCACGTGTGCTACAAGCTGTGTTGGAGTAGGATATTGCTCAAGTTTCCTCTTAAGAACGCGTTGCTCAGTACTATAAACAATTAATGCTCTCTCTAATTCTGCTTTACTATTCACATTACTCAATCAACTATTTCACCATGGATAAATATATTTCTCACTCCTAGCTATAAGCATTATAAACTCTCCAGGTGTTAAAACTGGTTTATAGAACTCTGCTAAGTCATCTATTGGTAACCTAGGACAACTAGCCACAACATATAGATCTAATTGTAATCCATTGTCTATAGCTATTAACCTATCTAGCGTCAAATAACTCGATACTATTTTATACACTTTAAATTTGAATGTTTTAGCAATATTCTCTAAATATTCTACTAAGGCAGGTCTAAATTGACCTGGTCTCCCGCCAATAATTAGCCCTAATTTCCCCTCAAACAGATCTCTTGCTTTTAAAAGCAGGAAAAACCTCTTCTTGAGAACTCTGTCTACTTCTTCACGAGCAAGCCATACTCTCTGTGAATATGGGTCTACTACGATTATGGGTTTGTTTGAAATAAGCCCTACTCCAATAGGGTGAAATACACCGCCAGATACAACTACATGGGCGTCAACACTACTATCTAAAATCGCTATAGGACCATAATAACACCCTAGAATAGGAGTAGAGATCTCGTGAACATTCAGACCCTTTTCCCGAAGATATTGAGCTACTTGTTTTCTCTGAAGACTCTCAATTAGCGTTGAAGAAACAGTAACATTCTTAATGTTGCCGTCTACTAAGAGCTTATATAAATACTCTAATACATTCTCCTCTAATTTTACAGTATAATATACTGGTATGTAAAATACTTTAATCTCAGCACTAATGTCCTGTTCTTGTAAGACGTATTCTTCATGACCTATGTGTAAAACTACATTTACATGGGTTATTCGAGCCTCTTCTAGCGGTATATCACAAGCTCCATATGCTGGCTCACTAGAATAAAAAACCTCTACTCCTAGTTCTCTTAGCGCGCTCTCTAAACATTTATAAAGAGATTTAAGTCCGTCAGGTGCATGAAGAAGAATTTTGCGTGTTTTCAGTGCTTTAAGTTTTTCTAAGATGCTATTTAATCGAATATTGTAGAGATCACATATATCTCTCTGACTCAAATAATCAGTCCTCAATTATGCCGAGGACAAGAGCCCTGGTTTCAACGGCTTAATAGATATTCTTGTGGGTAGAGGTAGCTTCGATGCTGCTATTTTTAAGGCTTCTTTTGCAACATCCAAGTGATCTTTGAAGACCTTAACAATAAGAACTACTTGTCCAGGGTACACTCTGGCCGCTGTTCCAATAGGTTTACCAAAAGCAAGTCTCATACCCTCTTGTAACCTGTCAGCACCTGCAAAAGCCAGCATTTTATTCTCTCTTATAACGTGGTGTGGATACACATTAACTCTTAAGAAGAAGTTGTTTTCACCGGCTTTTGTAGAAAGTCTTTTTAAAGCCATTACACGTGCAGCTTCAAGTGCATTATGTCTAATCTGCCCAGCTTCTTCAACTACAAGTGCTAACTCGTAATCATAATCTTTCTTTACATCACCCATTTCAAACTTCGAGATCTTTGGTGGTGGGATACCCGGAATATACTCTTTCCTCGTGTATGGTGGACCACTAAAATGCGTATAACATCTTGCTGGTCTAAGAGGCATTTCTAAACACCACGCCTAAATACCACGGATACATACTAAGTTTAAAACTCTTATATGTTAACACCTTAAAAACCTATAATGTCTTAACCTCACTGAGTTAAATTCATACTATTATAGAATTTTATAGGGGTATAGAAATTATAAAAATATAGAGCTGTGTGCGCGGGGGTGCCCGAGCCTGGCTAAAGGGGGCGGACTCAAGATCCGCTGGCGTAGGCCTGCGTGGGTTCAAATCCCACCCCCCGCACACTAGTCAACTCTTATAAGATACTTATTGTTTTAGAGTTAAGAGAGGTGCTTATTAATGGTTTTCGAAGGACTACGTAATGCTATCTCAAACTTCTTGAAGAGAGATAGGTATGAGGATGCTGTAAACGAGTTTATTAGGGAAATGCAAAAAGAACTATTAAAATCCGACGTCAACGTAAAATTAGTAGCTGAAATTACAGAGAGGATCAAAAAGAGAGCTCTTGAAGAAGAACCACCACTTGGTGTTCCGAGAAGACATTGGTTTTTAACAATAGTCTATGAGGAGTTAGTTAGGCTTCTAGGTGGGGAAAGAAAGCCTAGTATAAGGCCTAGTAAAAAGCCCTGGGTGATATTACTAGTGGGTCTTCAAGGCAGCGGCAAGACGACTACAGCTGCTAAAATAGCTAATTTCTACAAGTTTGAGGGGTTTAAAGTAGGCCTAGTAGCTGCAGATACATATAGACCGGCCGCTTATGATCAATTAAAGCAGCTCGGAGATCTAATAGGCGTCCCAGTTTACGGTGATCCTAACTGTAAAGATGCCGTGAAAATAGCTATTGACGGGGTTAAATACTTCGCTGAGAGGGGTTTTGATGTAATAATAATAGATACCGCTGGAAGACACCACAAAGAAGACTCCTTACTAGAAGAAATGAGACAGATATACATGGGTGTTAACCCAGACGAAATAATGCTCGTACTAGATGCATCTACAGGTCAGCAAGCATATACTATTGCTAAGAAATTCCACGAGACAACCCCAATAGGGTCAATAGTGCTCACAAAACTTGACGGTACAGCGAGGGGTGGTGGAGCACTCTCAGCCGTCGCGATCACGGGTGCAACTATAAAGTTCATTGGTACTGGCGAAAAAATAGATGAAATCGAATTATTTAACCCCCCTAAATTTGTCGCAAGAATACTTGGATTAGGCGATATTGAGGGCCTAATTGAATCAGTAAAGAGAGCTCGAATAGAGTTTACAGAGAAAGATCTCGAAGAGATGTTAGAAGGAAAAATTAACATGAGACTCATATATAAACAAATAACTAACTTAAGAAAACTTGGCCCTCTACGTAGAATTCTACAAATGATTCCAGGATTAGGAGTAAAAATACCCTTTGAAATTGACAGTAAAGAACTAGAAGAAAAAATTGAAAAATGGATTGCTATAATTAACTCCATGACTTACGAAGAACTTGATAATCCAGATATAATAGATAAATCTAGAATGAAGAGAATTGCTCGCGGAGCAGGAGTTGACGTTGAAGACGTAAAAGATCTCCTAAAACAATATGAGTTGTTAAAAAAACTAACTAGGAGAATTAAGAAATCAGATTTAAAGAAGCTTGAGAAGCTCGGTATAGATTTATCTAAACTAGAGGAGCTTACGAGAACAAAATAACGTGTGATAATTTTGAGTTTCTATGAACAAGTATTTACAATAGCTGAGAAAGTGCTTTTAAAATATCCACTTTGTGATGCATGCCTAGGTAGGTTATTCGCTAAGCTCGGTGTCGGGTTAAGTAATACTGAGAGAGGTTACTCTATTAAAACAATACTCTCAATGAAACTACACTCTCAGTACATTAAAGGCGAGGTTAGTAAAGAGTTTTTTGAGAAAATAGCTGTAAACGCCGACTCTATAGTAGCTTCTACGTATAAGAAGCTATTTAATACAGATCTAATATTAAAAGAATGCTATTTATGCCATAATGTGTTAAGTTCACGGCTATACGAGGAGGTAGCTGAAAAAGCTATTAGAGAACTCAGAAAATATGATGTAACATCTTTTCTTGTGGGCGTCACATTAGATAAAGAGATTCTAAATCGCGAGTTACAGTTACTCTTAGAGTGTGGTTTAAGTTACGCTGAGTCTATTAAGAGAGAAATTAAGAGAGAAATTGGAAAATTGATTCGTGATAAGAGTGGCCTTAGACCTGACTTTACAGATCCTGATGCCATAGTGATGGTGACATTTAGTAGAGATCTTAAAGAATGCAGCGTGAAGGTAGAAGTAAAACCTTTATTACTCCGTGGACGCTACTGGAAACTTGCTCGGAGAATTTCACAAGTTCCCTGGATTACGCGTAGCGGTGTCAAGAAGTATGCGTTAAGCATACAAGAATATATTGAGGGAGTTCTAAGGGACTTATTTAAAGCAGGTGAAATATTAATTCACGCGGCTGGACGAGAGGATGTAGATGCTCGGATGATCGGCTCGGGAAGACCTTTAATAATAGAAATAAAGTCTCCTCTAAAAAGAGATGTGAGCGTTGAATTCATCAACAAATATATAGACACGGCGAGAAATGTTCCAATAAAGTTACACATAGAAGGTACTGCGCTTAGGAAATGCATTAGGCTCTTAAAAGAAACATCTAAAAAGTCAAGTAAAATCTACAGAGTCTGCATATACTCGCCATTTGAAGACATAGATGAAGCCGAATTGAGAAAACTAGAAGAGGTATTTAATAATGTTACTATCTATCAAAAGACACCTCTACGTGTATTGAGGAGAAAGAAGAGAGAACATATAAGAGTGAGGAAAGTTTACTCCGTGAGAGCTACTAGAATAACTCCAAGAGTATTTGAAGTACTCATATATTGTGAAGGTGGACTTTACATTAAAGAACTTGTTCATGGCGATCAAGGGCGTACAAATCCCTCTTTTACATCTGCTTTAAATAAAATACTCATACCAATAGAACTGGATGTTCTCTATGTAGAGGAGAAAGTCATCTAAACATATCAGGTTAAAAGATGTTCTTGTTTAGAGATTAATTTTTAAGGGAGACATGTTATTTAGTTATAAAAGTTAACTTATATTGTCCAATTATGTGGTGAGTATCTTGGTTAAAGCACCAAGGGGTTATAGACATAGAACGAGGAAATTGCTTAAGAAAAATGTGAGAGAGAGGGGTATTATACCTCCCCTCAGTTTACTTATGGTAAATTATAATATAGGTGAGAGAGTTCACATTGTTATAAATCCCTCTATTCACGCGGGAATGCCTCATAGAAGGTATCATGGTAAGACAGGTGTAATTATAGGTAAGCGTGGTAAATGTTATATTGTTAGTGTTATGCTTGGCGACAAGGAGAAGACAATTTTTATTAGACCTGAGCATCTCAGACCATTAGAGTCTAAGATAACTTCTATCCAGGTTCAGGGCTAAATAAAAGTGCTCCAATATACTAGTTGAGGTGTGTTCTTATGAGCGTCTTTACTAAGTTAAAAGCTGAGGAAGTTAAACTACTTTCTAACCCGGAGACGTTAGAATATGTTGAAAAATATATTGAGAGAATTAAGAGTGAAACAGGCTCTACTCCACCACTAGCTTTAAGAGTACTAGAGTACTTACGCAAGTTCTCTAAGATTCCACGTGATCGTGTGAGTGAAGTACGTAGTAACCTGGAAAAATTAGGCTTAAAAGAGGAGAGCATAATAATGATCATGAATATATGTCCTAAGAATACAGATGATTTAAAAACTATACTTCAAGTCGAAGAAAAAATCCTTGAACAAGAATTTCTAGAAAAAATAATTAGTATTATTAAAGATCACTGTTCAGAATAGTTAAGTTCTATTTTTAAATTACTTTGAGGGTTCACACTTTGTCTAGACCTTATTTTAAACATAGAGACAGGCATCGTGAAGAGCGTAGATATGAAAATGCTGTTTATATATTAGATTACCTTGAAATGGGAAATCCACACGACATACACCCTGAACACAGAAATAAACCCTTCGTTCAGGGCGTGGGGACAAAATACTTTACATTACTCGAAGCTATGCCACTCATGGCTGTCAGAATAGAGATCTTGGAGAGAGTTGATCTCGAATATCCAAGTAAATTAAGGGGAATAATACCTATAACTTACAGTGATCTCACCGCTGTTGCTAGAACTAATCTTCCTGAGGCTCTTAGAAGAATAATCACGGAGAATGAACGTGTTTTCGTAGAATTTTTTAACATAGCTGAACCAATTAACATTAGATTACATTCACTTAGACTTCTCCCTGAAATAGGGGCAAAAACTCTTGACACTCTACTAGATGAGAGAAGAAGAGCTAGATTTACGAGTTTTAGTGATATTAAAGATAGAATTAAAATAGACCCTGTTAAGGCTTTAGTCAACCGTATTATAACAGAACTCGTAGGTGAGGAGAAGTATTATTTATTTATTAAACCACGAGATAAGACGGCTATATACCTAGGTTATTTGGAGAAACTCTATGGAGAAATCATTTAACCCAATACTAGCGAGCCGGAAGAGTCTTCTCAACTGGACTCTTAATGTACTTCGCACTTATGGAGTAAGACCACGTGAAAAACTAAGTCAAAACTTCGTAGTAGATCCTCACTTAATAAGCGAGATCCTCTCTCAAACAAGCCCAGTAGATACCGTGGAGATCGGCTGTGGTATTGGAACGCTCTCACTAGCCCTTTTAACTAGGGTTAAAAGGCTTATCTGTATTGAGATAGATAAGAAATTGTGTGTTATTTCTACTCATATTGTTAGAAACCCCTACTTCCTAGTTATTAATGCAGATGCGAGAATATTCATTCCTCAAGTAGAGCAGGTAGTATCAAATATACCTTACCATGTAACCTCCGAATTGTTAGTAAAAATAGCGAGAACTAATAGTATTAAGAGAGCTGTGTTAACTCTTCAAAGGGAAGTTGCGGAACGCCTCTTAGCCGAGCCGGGGTCGAAAGCTTATGGTAAGTTAACTATTATTATAAGAGTACTCTTTAATATTAGAGGTTTAGGCACTTATACTCCAACTAGTTTTTACCCTGAACCAGGGGTTTTCCACAAAATAGTCGTACTTGAACGTAAAAAGCAATATAGTGAGGAGATCTGTTTACTTGAAGCATTAACTAAAGAGCTTTTTACGCAGAGGCGGAGATTAGTAGAGAAGGTCTTAGCCTCAAAGCTTGGTGTTAAAATAAACGAGCTTGATCACTTGAAAAATAAAATAATAGGTAAGAGAGTATACATGCTTAGTGAAGACATACTATTAGATATGACTAGCTTCCTCCGTGAGAAAGGTGTTATTAAATGTGCACAATACCAAAACTAGAATACTTTGGGGATACATATAGACCTAGTGATGATACATGGCTACTTCTAGGTGTTTTTGAGAATAGTAGTGCAAGTGGAGATCTATGTATGGATCTCGGGTGTGGTAGTGGTGTTCTCGGCATATATTCCCTGTTAAATAAGAAGTGTAAACGCGTGATATTTGTTGATGTGCAAGAAGACGCTGTTAAGACTACTAGTTTCAACATAGTTTTAAACGGTGTTGAAGTATTTTCAATTATCCTGCAGTCTGACGCTTGTTATGTTTCACCCTTTCGAGAGAGATCTGTAGACATAGTGCTTGCAAATCCTCCATACCTGCCTCTACAAGAAGATAATTCACGTGATATTACAATTGAAGGTGGCATTGAAGGTTACGAGAAAATCCTCTGCTTTATTAATATGGCTGCCTCTGTGCTTAAGCCTAATGGATTGTTTTACTTAGTATATTCCTCGCTCTCGAAGCCGGAAATTATACAATTGCACTTAGAAAAACTGGGTTTTAAGATTATTTCGAGTAGGAGTAGAAATTTCTTCTTTGAGTCTTTAACAGCTATTGAAGGTGTACTTAACCGTGAGAATTAGAGTTGTCTTAGTTGGCATTGAAGGAGCCGTAAATTTAGGATTAATAGCGAGGACCTGTGTAAACTTTGATGTAGACGAGCTTTACTTAGTGAGCCCTGTTGCAAGTATTGATGAGGCTTTAAAATACGCCGCAGGTGGGAGAGACCTCTTACTTCGAAGCATAGTTACCAGCAGTCTCGAGGAGGCCTTGAAGGGCGTACATATCTCGGTAGCTACAAGTGCTATTGGATATAGTGAGTGCGACGTTGTTAGACAAGCAATAGCAATCGAAGATTTTGCTGAAAAGATATATCCGCGAGCAGAAAAGATCGCTGTTGTATTTGGGCGTGAAAGTACGGGACTCACACGAGAAGAAATTCTAAAAACAGACTTCTTAGTTACAATACCGGCTAGTCTAAAGTATCCTGTATTAAACGTCTCTCAAGCCGTTGCAATTTTTCTCTGGGAGCTGTGGAAGAGAGAGAAAAAAGTAGCTGCGAACATACCGCCAAGAGCTAGTCGAGAGGATGTAACAAAATTGCTAAGTATTCTAGAAAGGATCATAGGGCTTACTGTCAGTAGTGAAGATAAGAAAAGGAGGTGTAATTTGGTTTTGAAGAGAACACTCATGAGGTCTCTGCCTTCACAATATGAGCTTAAAGTGCTCTTATACTTGGCTCGACGTTTAATAAGAAAACTAGAGGCAGGTGGAAGCTCTCTCAATAAGCTTTAAAACAGCCAAATGTACAGGGTTCTCGGGTTTTAACACCACATATGATCTTGGTGGGTTTTTCAATCCACATCTCCGCATTTCACTCAAAGACACTTTGCAAGGATATTTGATAGGGTTTATTACTTCTATAGCTGAGACTCTACAACTTTTACCAGTAACATAGTAAATATCTTCTTCTGAAATACCTCTCGGCCTTTTACTCTTTATGAACGCTATTACCTCATGTGAGCTACCCGTGTAGACTTCTCCAGCTGTGAATTCTCCTACAATAGCTTTAATGGGTGAAGAGACGTATAGTATTAACCTATAACCAGGTTTAAACACACAACCCTTTCTTAGCTCATATTCTTTCATACCACTAAGTATCTCCTCGGCATATTTAGGTTTAATAGCTAAGAGAATAATTGACATTTATCAATATCCTCTATTAACGTGGTAATATTCGAGTACCAGGGTTTTGCCCTCTTAGTGCTTCAAATAGTAGTTCTGGTTTCTTATAATCTAGTATTTGAATCTCAATATTACTCCTAATAGCTAGTTCTAGTGCATGTAAATCTACTAGTGCATAGTCACCCGGGAGTATTTTCTGTTCTATGACTCTCTTCAACTCTGTAACAGTAATTTCACTTAAAGGTTGAGCATCTGGATATTTTGTGGGATCTTTACTGTAAACTTTACCAATAGCCGAAAAGTAATATACTCTACTAGCTCCTAAAGCTTCTGCTACCTGTAGTAGCACTAGTGCTGTTGATTGTCCAGGTATTAATCCACCGGTAACTGTAACCGGGTATAATATAGCTGCTCTAATAATATCTTCAAGTGTTTGTGGAGGCGTTGGAGACGTGAATGGGCTTAATGCTCCTATTAATAATAGTGCATTTAATCTTGAAACCCATATCCCAATTTCGTCAAGCCAGTAATTTGAATTAATATTGATACCGCGTGCTACTTCAATATATCTCCTAGCTATTTCGCCACCACCTGTAACTACTACAACCCTATGTGTTTTAGACAACGCTCTTATGACCTCTATATACCTCAATAACAAGTCACTACTAGTAAACGCCTTTCCAGTGATCTTTAAAACCATATACTCCACGTAATATCACCTTTGACGCTTATGAACTACACTATTTCTTTACTTACTATATTTATATTCCACGTATAGTTATATTATTAACTGACTGTCTACTATAGTAAGCTATTATAGTAAGGTTTGTTAAGCGTGTGTGGAATAATTGGTCTATGCTTTAATAAAACAGAAGAACTGGGTAAACTATTATACAAGGGGCTTCAGAGACTAGAATATAGAGGCTATGATTCAGCAGGTATAGCTGTATTAAACTCTGGTAGACTTTTTGTTGTCAAAGGTAAAGGGATGTTAAGAGATCTTGAGGAGAGATTAAAATTCACAGAGTATACAGGTTCCACTGGCATAGGTCACACTAGGTGGGCTACTCATGGTGCACCTTCTGATATTAATGCACACCCACACGTAGATTGTAAAGGCTTCTTCGCAGTAGTTCACAATGGCATTATAGAGAATTTTGATGAATTAAAAAAGTGGTTAATTAATAGAGGTCATATTTTTGCCAGCGAGACTGACAGCGAGGTTATTGTACACCTCATTGAGGAGTATTATCGTGAACTAGGAGACGTCTATGAAGCTTTTAAGAGGGCTATAAGGTCACTTAAAGGAGCGTTCGCCATATTAATGATCACTCCTCTCGAGGAGAACAAGGTATTTTTCGCGAAGAAGGATAGCCCACTAATAATCGGGCTTAGAGAAGACTACAAAGTGTTAGCTAGCGATATACCAGCAATACTAGATCATACGTGTAGCGTCATAGTACTCAGAGACTACTGGGTTGGTTATGTAACTCCTAGTAGAGTTCACATTGAAGACCTAGCTTCTGGAAAACCCATCGACTACTCCACGTATATTAGGCTTATCGAGTGGAGTATTGAAGAGGCCTCTAAGGGGGGTTATCCACACTTCATGATTAAAGAGATTTATGAGCAGCCTTTAGCCTTAATAAACACTATTACTGGTTTAAGAAGCTCACGCGAGTTTCCTCTAGTTGTTAAAATGCTTGTAGATGCACGTAGAGTATATGTTACAGGTGCTGGTACTAGTTATCATGCCGCAGAATTCTATGCTATAGCTTCAAACACGCTCACCGGACTTTTGACTATACCGTTCATAGCGAGTGAATATGAAGCTTATGTTAATGCTGTGAGAGATGGGGATATATTAATAGCTATTAGTCAGAGCGGTGAAACTATGGATGTATTAAAAGCTGTGAGGATGTTTAAAGAGCGTGGTGCTAGAGTAGTAGCAGTATCTAATGTAGTGGAATCAGCTATACCTAGAGAAAGTCACATATCACTCTACACTAGAGCAGGGCCTGAGATAGGAGTAGCTGCTACTAAGACTTTTCTCGCACAAACCCTACTATTATCTTGGCTCCTTGTAGAGCTTGCAGAGTATACAGGGGCTATTTCTAGCAGTGAGCATAGAGAGCTAGTTAAATCGCTTGAAGAGTCGCCTAGATTAGTAGAGGTGAGTTTAGAAAGGAGTGAGAAAACTGCTTATGAGCTTTCAGAAGTCTATGCTGAGAAGAAGAGTATGTATTATTTGAGTAGGCACATAGGTCTCCCTATAGCTAAGGAGGGGGCTTTAAAGATCAAAGAGATCGCTTATATCCATGCTGAAGCATACCCTGCAGGTGAGTCTAAACATGGACCTATAGCACTCGTAGAGAGTGCTTTCCCCGTAGTATTTATTGTCCCTAAACTAGTATGGCTTGAACACTCTACCAAGGGTAATATCGAGGAGATGAAGGCTCGTGGAGCTAAGACTCTCGGCATTGTCTGTGATGAAAGCCCTGTTGTGAGTTTACTAGACCACGTCATCACTGTTCCTTGTCCTCACTGGCTACTTACACCAATATCTCACACTCCACCTCTTCAGCTACTTGCATATTATACTGCTATTAGAAAGGGGCTTGATCCTGATAGACCACGAAATCTCGCAAAGACCGTTACCGTGGAATAATATCTTGCGGAGATATGGTGAGGGATCCTGGTTGTAGTGATAGTGCGTGGTAGAAGCAACTATTGGAGACACACACTATACTTATGGCTACTAGAGATCAGGGATATTTTAGAATATGAAATAGGAGAGAGAATTGAAATAGAAGTTCTAGATGGTAGTAGTGAAGACCCAGAACTACTAGTAAATGGCGAACTTATTGGTAAAGGTGTTCCAGGTGAAGAAGGATATCTCATAGAGATCTTGAAGAAAGCAATATTGTGTATTAAAGAGAAGAGGGCTTAGCTTAAAATAAGGGTTTCTCTTGAGGAAGGTCTAAGTATGGTAGTTGGTGTATTTGATATTGGAGAATGTGTGGTGATAATTTGTGTTTAAAGAGGTTATAGGTGTCATACATCTTCCGAGATTACCATCTATCTACAGGTATGTCGATGTAAATAACATTATCGAATATGCTACTAGAGAAGCTAAGTTGCTCGAAGAGCTTGGCTATAGTGGTGTAATCATAGAAAATTACGGTGATTTCCCTTATTCTAAGAGAATAAGAGATCCGGTGACGCTCTGCGCTATGACTACTATTGTGAGAGAAGTTGTAAAATCTTCTAGTTTAAAAGTTGGCGTGAACATGCTTAGAAATTCCGGTAGAGAAGCTTATAGCGTAGCTATTGTAAGTGGTGCTAGGTTTATTAGAGTTAATGCTCTCGTAGAGACAATAATATCTGATTCAGGCATAATTGAACCTGAAGCCCCACGCTTAAAACCCCTTAAACTAAACTATCCCGGCATTGAAGTCTACGCTGATATACTAGTAAAACATGCTTCAAGTTTAAGGTTTTCCCTAAGTATTTTAGAAGCTGAGAGCACTATTGCAAAAAAGAGCGATATACTAGAGGACTACTACAAAGAACTCATAGAAGAATACGTAGAGAGAGGTAAAGCAAGCGCCCTCGTAGTTACCGGCTTAAAGACCGGTGAACCACCACCACTAAGACTCTTAGAGGTAACTAAAAAGTACTCGCCCATACCTGTATTAGCCGGTAGTGGCGTAACTCCAGAAAACATTAAGAATATTTTAAAAATAGTTGATGGAGTTATTGTAGGCTCTTTTATTAAAACAAATGGAAAAGCTGGAAATCCCACAGACCCTGATAGGGCAAAACTACTAATGGCAAAGATAAGAGAACTATAATAAAAATAAAATAAAAATAATACAGTAATTATTTTCATGTTAGCACATATTAATACATATCAAAAACAATAGCCTTTTTAAATCATAGATATTAAAAGATACATCTTATAAACTGATTAAAAATCACATAGTTATGTTTAAAATAGCGGTAATACCCTTTAAGATAGATCCATGTATACGCAGATAACATTATATAGCACCTTAAGAATCTGCCACAAGTGAACACTTTATATCAGTAATACCCTTGCATAGTAGATAACAATTAACATGGCTACATAATACTGATAAATTTCAATTAAAGTAAATATATCTAAATAGAAATTATACTATTACGTAGATACTTAACTATGTTCTTAAATAATTATGCTGTATTTTTATTTTCGTATTTTTCTCATACATAATTTTAATGTATACGATATAAATTATATGAACCTTAGCAATTATAATTAATTTATACTTCGACTATATTATTTATCTATATTTATGTAATAGGTAATAATTCTCCTCTCATGTATTATATATTACTTTGAATTATATTTCGTTGTAATGTTTCTTATATGTAATAACTAAATCAAGTGTTCAAGTGATCAGTTTTTGAATTCACCTAAACTATGTCTTATTAAAAGGAGTGGATCAGTGATGTCTGATATTACGACATTGTTCTAGTTTGTTGTTATGTTTTTTGTGTTTTCTGTATTTTTTCATATATTAATGTGTATTTGTATAATGAGGAAATGTTTCCACACCCCACTCGCGGAGTTTTACTCGGATGTCTAATGATCTGGGGTTTCACAGTGGGGTTCGGTGTTAACTATACAGAGGCATAGTTAATTCGCGATTAACTTAACCACTGCTCAAATTCACACGTTCCAAATATTCAACAATATTATTTTTAACATTATTTTTACTTATTAACTATTAAACACTTTAACCATGTACCAAACTCACTCTCTAAAAATTTTTCACCACGTGAGATATTTGAAGATGAATCCTATACACTTGTTAGTAGAATTCAACTCACAGTGACTTGTTCTGATGAGTATTTAACACCATGTCCGCGATTCATAATTTAATAATTTAAAGAGCTTTAATATGTAGTCGTGGTATTAGAGTACTATGTATTCGCGGTGAGTATTTTGATAGATGAGAAGAGTGCTATAAGTGAAGCTGTGAAATTGGTAGCTGAACTCATGATTGTATCTGCAAAGACTGCTCCTAAAGCACGAGGAGTAGATAACGTAGTTTCTACTATATTAGTAAGTAGAGAGGAGCTTGAAAAACTCGCTAGAAAAATGGAGGAGCTTGCTGAAATGCATGGAGAATACTTTAAGAGAGATGCTGATAATGTTCGCAATAGCGATGCCGTTGTAATCATAGGCTGCAAGATCACTAATATTGGTCTAAGAAAAGTTGAAACATTAAAATTTGATCCCGACTACGTTGGCTCTATTATAAATCTCGGAATAGCATTAGGCTCCGCTGTTAAAACAGCATCAATGTTAAATGTTGACAATAGAATAATGTATAGTGCTGGTTTAGCAGCACTCGAGTTAAAACTAATAGACGCGGACATAGCTTATGGCATACCACTCTCAGTTAAGGCAAAAAACATTTACTTTGACAGGGTGTGGCCTCACATTAAACCCTAAATTGTATTTTTCGCTTAGAAATCCCTTAAAAATTCAACTAATTTTCGCAGATTTCGCTACAATCTGAAATTTTTATCTCAACAATATCTATTGAGGGTTTTTTCCCATTAAACACGAGGATTTTATTATAAAGAGGTTCACTCAGACCTAGCAGTAATTTAAAGACTTCGTTAACTTCGAGTAAACCTAATATTCCTGGAGTAGTAGCTAAGACTGTGACTCTACCTCTACTACTACTTTTTACACCCCTAAATAAACACCTTAAACATGGCGTTACTCCACGTTTAATAACGGTTAATTGTCCATAATACTCACCAACACCTGCATGTACTATTGGTTTCCAATATTTCCAGGCTATTTTATCAATAACAAACCTTGCTTCCCAATTATCTAAAGCATCTACTACAACATCAACATCTCTAATGTACTTTTCTAAGAGATCCTCTGTTATAGTTGCTTGTAAAGGTATGAGTTTAATATGTGGATTTAGTGCTTTTAACCTGTTTTCAGCTACTAGTACTTTTGGCTTACCAATATCCTCTGTTGTAAATAATATTTGTCTCTGAAGATTACTCAGTTCTACGATACCATCATCTATAAACACCACTCTACCAATACCTGCAGCGACGAGATAATAGAGTATTATTGAACCAAGCCCGCCAACACCGGCAACTAGAACACTTGACTCTTTAAGCTTTAATTGCTTTTCACAACCTATAACTGGTATTTGACGACTATATCTCTCAAGTTCCTCACTAGACAACTCCCTACATGATTCAAAAACACCTTCAATATTAGCCACCAGACTTCACCGTGAAGATCACTATTTCTGATCCGTCTTCAACTACATCGTCTTCTGTAATTACTTCACCGTTTTTCAACACTATGTGTTCAGATAATGTGAGTCCTAGTTTTGAAAGGATTTCTCTCACACTAATCTCTTTTACTTCTAGCTCGATACACTCATTGCTCTCAAGAACTCTCACTTTAACTACCATAACATCCACCTCTCTATTTACTCAGAGCGGTAGGAGGTCTAATATAGAATCTTATTTTTCCATCGTGATAATCGCGAATAATAGCTCTCGCAGCCTCCTCAATAAGGGGTTCTTTAGTGATCTTATAAAACCAACCCCTTCTCACAGCTATCTCCTCGAGGATTTTCACAGGGTCTTGTGTTTCAATACCATATGCGTGTAGAAATGCATTAGGATTATATTTAAGAATTTTCTCAATAAGTATTATTGCTGGTCTTACAGGATCCTCTAGTTTTTCAGGCGGATACCCCCTAATTAATTTCTCAACTTCATCACCCTCAACTGGAATTATCCCAGGGGTATCAATCATTAGTATTTTACTATCAACACGATAGAGCTGAAAATGTCTAGTATAACCTGGACTACCAGGATATGGACTTGTAGATGCAGAATGACGGCCTTTGAGTGCATTAATAATAGAGGATTTTCCAACTTTAGGATAACCTACAACCGCTACTACCACAGGTAATACCGGTGCAGTTCTCTTTATAGCTCTTCTCAATTTTAACGTACCCATATGTTTCGAAGCTGCAATATAAACTGCCGTATAACCCTGTTCCTCAAAGTATTCTTTCCACTCCTCAGCAACGCTCCTCGGGACTAGATCAGCCTTATTAATGACGATAATAAGTTTCTTATTTTTCTTTTCAATAATGTTGATAAGTCTTCTACTGAGTGTACTGATAGGATCTCTAGCATCAAGTACATGTAATACTATGTCAGCTCTTGAAACTAGATTCCACACTTGGCCCCAAGAAGCTAGAACAATACCACCTGGACTAGTCATCGATCCCTTCATACTCTTCAAACCTTTTCACTACATGAAAAGGTAGTTGTGAAAGCCAATCGATTTTAACTCCTGAATCCAGAATAATCTCCCCTCTAATAGCCTTACAAATAATGTTGGCTACTTCCTCTGGACTTGTATTAGTAGTATCTATTTCAAACACTCTCTCAAAGCCAAAGGCCTCGACTGCGCTATAAGCTACTACCCCCAAGATCTCAGCCATAACGTTCTCATTTACTTTACGTCTACTCCAACCACGTTTAATAAGTCTTTCTTCGAGTACAAGGGGGTTTGTTCTAAGCAGGAACACTGAGTTAACTATTTCTCGGGGTATAATCTCAGGGTAATGTGTCTCTAAGAAAACATCACCTTTAAGTGTTAAGATGTAGCTCTTAATAAAGTTAGATACCTTCTCCTCATCTATAATGTATGTATCTCTCTCCTGGTCATAAGCTACAAATAAGCCGTGCTCGATAACTAGACTACTCAAATTCAATACTAACACGCTACATAATTCTGCTAGTTTAGATCCAATACTCTTCTTCCCAGTACCCGGTGTTCCTGCTAAAACATAAACCCGTACCAAAGAAGTTTCACCACTTCACCAAATACTTTTATACCCCTTTAGGCCTACCTTATAACAGGCTTATAGCTGGTGTCTAGAATTTGAGTAATACTAAGCATATAGGAGAAATAGCATATGTCCTGCCAAGCGTGCGTAGTGGCGAAGAAGTATTATCATTAACTATGAGCGTTTGTCCTTACTGCTATAGAGTACTACCAGCAACAATAATTGAGAGAGGTGGAAGAGTTTATATTAGACGGGTTTGTCCAGAACACGGATTAATAGAAGAAGTGTATTATAGTGACGTAGAATTCTATAAGAGAGTAATGGCCTTTCAAGATGAGGGTAGAGGTTCTCGATACACATACACATCCATTAAGACTACGTGCCCATTCAACTGTGGACTCTGCGGTATGCATAAACAACATAGTGCTTTAATAAATCTTGTAGTGACTAATAGGTGTGATCTAAGCTGCTGGTATTGCTTCTTCTATGCTGAGGTATCAGGATATTTCTACGAGCCCACAATAGATCAGATCAGGAACATGATTAGAAGTGTGAAAAAACAAGGCGTCACCATAGCTGTCCAGCTAACTGGGGGTGAACCATTATTACGCGAAGACCTAGTAGAAATAGTAAAGGTTCTCAGAGATGAAGGTGTTAGACACATACAACTAAATACTAATGGTATAAAGTTCGCAGAAATGTTTATTAAAAACCCTATTGAAGCCGTAGAGTTTGCTAAGAACTTGAGAACGAGCGGGCTTAATACCGTTTATTTAAGCTTTGATGGTATAACACCAAGAACTAATTGGAAGAATCACTGGGAAGTACCCTATATTCTTGAGGTTTTTAGGAGATCTGGAGTTACGAGTGTGGTCTTAGTACCCACGGTTATTAAGGGAATAAATACTAATGAGCTCGGCGCTATAATAAAATTTGCTGCTAAACACATTGATATAGTAAGATCTGTTAACTTCCAGCCAGTAAGCTTAACAGGCCTCATGAAGAAACATGAGCGCGAGAAATACAGGATCACTATTCCTGAAGTAGTAAAGCTTATCGAAGAGCAAACTGATGGTGAAATATCTAGAGACTCCTGGTTCCCAGTAAATGCTAGTATAATATTCTCCAGGTTTATTGAGGGTTTTAGTGGAGAGTTTAAATTTGAAATGGCTAATCACCCTATATGTGGTGTGGGAACATATGTATATGTAGATAAGAGTGAGGGCAAGACAAAATTAATTCCGATTACAAAGTTCATGGATATTGAGGGACTTCTCGAATACTTAAGAGATAAGTGGAGAGATCTTATAAGTGGTAGTAGTAGAGTCTTAACAGGGTTACGGCTTCTCTATTCTATTAGGAAATTCATAGATCAGGAGAAAGCTCCCAGAGAGATAGATGTGTTTAAAATACTTATCAATATAATACTAAAGAGAAGTTATAATGCTTTAGGAGAGCTACATTATAAATTGCTCTTTATAGGACAAATGCACTTTATGGATCTTTATAATTACGATATACAAAGGGTCCAAAGATGTAATATACACTACGTTATACCAGATGGAAGACTTATACCGTTCTGTGTATTTAACATCTTCGAAGAGATCTATAGAGACAAAGTACACAGAGAGTTCAGTACACAAATTACAAAGCCAACTAAAAAGTACATTAGAGACAGAAAACTATTAGAGTCCTCCGAGATATATAAGAAAACATATGAAGGAATATTAGAACTAGTCGTGAAAAAATAATATCCAAGAATTAAAGCCTTAAATCAGCCCTAACTCAATAGTGAGATTCTAGTAAGAACATATATTTCCATGCCCTAATTCGCTTCTCAAAGTAATCTCTAAGGAGCTTGAAGAAGATGCGGGCCCGCCGGGATTTGAACCCGGGACCTACGGGTTAAAAGCCCGCCGCTCTACCAAGCTGAGCTACGGGCCCTCACCCAGCATAAAAATACTTATGAAAAGACGCTTAAAAAGCTATATTTCCCTTGTACTATGTTCTTAATATTTATTCAAAATACCTAGTTTTAAGAGGATTTATAACCCTGTTTCTACTAAGGGCTAATTAGTGGGGCAGCCGGGTCGTCTAGCGGCCAAGGATGCGGGGCTCTGGCCCCCGTGACCGGGGTTCGAATCCCCGCCCGGCTACTTATTAAGCCGGTTTACAATAATATTGGAAATTAGTTGTAAATTTGCTTTATTGCCATTATTCTATGTTTTAGTTAGATCTGGTAATATAGTTGATTTAAGTGTAGTCTTGAGAGTGTTGAAGCTATTTTATCAGCTATTCTAAGAGGTTCTGGTATGGGGCTATAGAGACAACTTCTCTTTAAGATAGTGGTCATCGTGTTAAAATCTACTCCGACACTGTAGACCTCTATTACTCTCCATGGAGTTTCAACTCTAATCATTTTATTATACACATTCTCAATAACACTAAACCTCTCAGACCAATCTACAAAGTGTTCTCGGAGAGCTTTTTTAATACTCTCGAGATTTAGTGGATGCGATTGAATTACAATTACTCCTTTACCAGTACTATTATAGAGCTCCCATGGATCTACAACATCAAAACCAGCATAAATCACACCGTCAAGTAATATTATGTCACCACTCATACTCATAGAAATATCTCTAATAACTCTCAACGTGTTTCTCTCATCTACTTTAACAAGCCCCACTACTACTTTACGTACATCGCGAAAGTCCTCTACTTCAACGCCGACTATGTATGTTGAACCTTTACAAGCTTTAAAATAGTAGGGAAAAAAACCATCATCGTACGCTTCTAATAGTATAGAGCACATTTTAGTCAAGATCCCTTAAAGCTTTTTCAATTATTGGTATAAAGTCTTCTCTCATTTTAATCATTTTAGTGACTCCATATCTACCTCTACTAGTAACTTCTGCCATTATGAGCCCCATCATATCTAGTTGAGAAATTATATCACTAACTCTCCTCATAGTGAGTGGTTCGAGAGAGAAATGGCGTGTCTTCTCTACATATTTAGCATATACGTCGCCTGTTGATGCATAGCCTTTAGATGTAACTATTTCTAAAATAGACTTGAGAACTAGTTTTTGGTGAAGTGGTAGTGATGCTATACTCTGATATATCTTATTCTCTTCTATCTCTAGAGAAGCTTTTTTAACGTGTTCAATAGTAACTTTGTCTACACCTTCTCTTTCAGCTATTTCACCAGATACTCTTAATAAGTCTAGCGCCCTCCGAGCATCACCATGTTCTCTAGCTGCTAACGCCGCGCAATAAGAGATAATGCTATCATCTATAACCCCAGGTTTAAACGCCAACTCTGCTCTCTGCTTTAGAATAGTAAATAATTGATCAGCGTTGTAAGGTTGAAAAACTATTTCCTCTTCACCTAAACTAGACCTAACCCTTGGATCAAGTTCTTCAACAAAATTCAAGTCGTTTGTTATCCCAATGACAGAAACACGTGCATTTGAAAGATCTTCGTTTACTCTAAGAAGCTTATATAATATATCATCTCCATGCTTCTTAACAAAAAAGTCTATTTCATCGAGTATAACTATGTGTAACCCATTCCAACTATTAAGAGCACTTATATAGCGCCTATAAATTTCACTAACAGCTAACCCAGTATGAGGCACTTTAAGACCTAGACTCGCAGCTATTGAAGCTAAAACTTTGTAAGCAGTATCAACTTTTCTAGTATTTACATACGCGTAATTTAGCCTTACACCAAAAGCAGATGCTTTTTCAACTAGTTTTTTAACAACATATTTAGCTACAGCTGTTTTACCTGTGCCCGTAAGCCCATATAAGAAAACATTACTAGGTCTCTCACCTTTAGCAGAAATGACTAAGATCTCGGCTAATTTTGTGATCTCTCTTTCTCTATGAGGAAGACTATCCGGCACATAATCCGGATGTAACACTTCTCTATTAGCAAAAATCCTTGAAACTAATCCTCGCTTTCTAAGTATCTCTTCAATTACGTCATGAGTACTAGACATAGTTGAAAACCCTAATTATCCGCTTCAAAGATTAAGGTGTTGAGAGCTTCTCTAAACTCTAAAAACATATACTTAGAGAAATACTTTTAAAACCCATAACAACTAATTCTATCAGTAAGGAATGGGCCGGTAGCTCAGCCTGGAAGAGCGCCCGGTTGGCATCGAAAACGCCAAAGTCCGGGAGGTCCCGGGTTCAAATCCCGGCCGGTCCACAATTCTCTAAGAAGATGAAGATATAGTAGTAAAAGTAAAAAGTAACCTAGCGAGAAGCCATTGAGATATTATTTAAAAACCTTTTTTACTCTCTATATTTAGGTTAAGTATGAATTTTTGTAGGTGATAGTGCTTAATATGAGAGAAAAAGTCAATATCCTGGAACACGAGCTTGTTCCAAAACACGAAATAATCCCGCCAGAAGAGGCTTTAAAGATATTAAAAGAGCTTAGGATAGAGCCCTGGCAACTTCCATGGATATCTATAGACGACCCCGTTGTAAAAGCCATCGGTGCTAAACCTGGAGATATTGTGAGAATTATTAGAAAAAGTCCTACGGCTGGTATTTCTATTGCCTATAGATATGTTGTTGTAGAGGTGACTAAGAGAACTTGAACTCTACAGATAAGCTTACAATAGAAGACCTCTGGATCATTACACGAAGATACTTTGAAGAAAAGGGATTAGTAAGACAACACCTTGATAGCTATAATAGATTTGTAAGAGAAATACTGCCTGCAATTATATCGGAGTTCAGAGAAATTCCCATTACAGAGGGCACAAAGCTTATTATTGAAAAAATGAGGTTAGGTCCTAAACCCCAATGGATAGATATTGATGGGACAGCGAGCTATAAGACACCACTAGAATGTAGAATTAGAAATTTAACATACATGATTCCAGTGTATGTGAGCGTGAGACTAGAAGGAGAAATAACGACACGTGAAATTGAATTAAAACTTATGGATCTCCCAGTTATGCTGAGATCAGACATTGATCCACTCAGTAAAATGACGCACGAAGAGCTTATCAGTATTGGTGAGGATCCTAGAGACCCCGGAGGCTATTTTATTATAAATGGAAGTGAGAAAGTCATCGTGGCACAAGAAGACCTAGCAAGTAATACTATCATTGTAGATTACGGTCAAGAAGGTACTGGTGTAACTCATACAGCAAAAGTTATTAGTGCTGCACGCGGTAGGCGTTCACAGCTAATAGTTGATCGTAAGAAAGATGGCGTATTTTACGTTAACTTCCAGGGGCACAAGATGCCAGTAGTAATATTAATGGTAGCCCTTGGGTTAGATACTCGCGAGATACTATATGCCATAAGCCCTAACTCAATATACCACGTTCATATGCTCCCATCAATACTTCACGCAGAACAACTCTTACCTAAATTAGAAATACCGCCTGAAGCCTCTGAAGAAGAGATTAAGAAGATTGTAGAAGAGTATAGGAAAAAACTGGTAGAAGAGGCATTAGACTATATTGGCTCAAGATTTGCTATTGGTAGACCTAGAGAAGAGAGAATTGCGAGAGCACAAAGATTGTTAGATGAAAGACTCTTACCACACATAGGAATAGACTCAAGTAGAGAGACAAGGATACTTAAGGCAGTATTTATAGGGCAAATGATTGCAAGAATAATTGAACTCGCGTTAGGTTATAGAGAGGTTGATGATAAAGACCATTACAGGAATAAGAGACTTAAACTTGCAGGTGATATGTTAGCTACTCTAATTAGAGCTTCTCTCGTAGCTTTTATTAGAGATTTAAGAGAAGAACTTGAAAAACAGATATCTAAAATGAAAAGGGCGGATCTTAAAGCCGTATTTAAATATACTAGTGTAACAGACAAAATCCTCCATGCAATGGCTACTGGCAATTGGCCAGGCGGCAGAACTGGTGTCAGCCAGTTGCTAGACAGAACAAACATGTTGAGCACACTAAGCCACTTAAGGAGAGTTGTGTCTCCACTAACTAGAACACAACCTCACTTTGAGGCAAGAGAGCTTCATGGAACCCAATGGGGTAGGATTTGTCCCCTGGAAACGCCAGAGGGAACTAATATTGGGCTTGTGAAAAATCTTGCCTTAGTCGCTAATGTGAGTGTTGGTATAGATGATCGCGAGGTCGAAGAGCTCCTTTATGAACTAGGTGTTACACCAATAGTTACGAGAAAAGTTAAAGGTAAAATTAAGAAAGGATATCTAGACCTCGTAATTGAAGGACTTAACAAGGGAGAGCCTATAGGAGAGAAATTTGCAGAGTGGAGCAAAGTATTCTTAAATGGTAAACTCATAGGATATCATCCAGATGGTGAAAACCTCGCTAAAACTATTAGAGAGCTCAGGAGAAAAGGTAAATTAAGTCCTGAAGTAAACGTAGCTTATATTCGCACTGAGTACATAAATGAAGTAATAGTAAATACAGATGCTGGGCGCATTAGAAGACCTTTGATTGTTGTAGAAAATGGTAAACCTAAATTGACAAAGGACATTGTTGAGAGAGTTAAGAGAGGAGAGCTCTCATTTGACGACCTCGTGAAAATGGGCATTATAGAGTACATTGACCCAGATGAAGAGGAGAATACTTATATAGCTTTAACGCCGGATCACGTCACACAAGAACATACACACCTAGAACTATGGGTTCCAGGAATCTTTGGGATAACTGCGTCAATAATACCATATGCCGAGCATAATCAAAGTCCAAGAAACATGTATGAGGCAGCCATGGCTAAACAGGCCCTAGGTCTTAGCACTGCTAGTTTTCAGCGTAGAGTAGATACGCGAGGTCATCTACTACATTATCCGCAAAAACCCCTTGTGGAAACTAGAGCTATTGAGATTATAGGCTACAATGAAAGAGCTGCAGGACAGAACATGATAGTGGCTATATATGCTTATACTGGCTACAACATGGAAGACGCCGTAATACTCAACAAGAGCAGTGTTGAGAGAGGGCTTGCTAGATCAACTTTCTTTAGACTTTACTCCACAATAGAGCATAAATATCCAGGTGGTGTTCAAGACGAGATCACAAGACCTCCACCAAGTATAAGAGGATATAGAGGTCCAAGAGCGTATGATAAGCTGGAAGAAGATGGCATAGTAGCTCCCGAAACAGACGTTGTAGGAGGAGATGTTTTAGTGGGTAAAATAAGCCCTTCAAGATTCCTCAGTGCTGGCGCAGAGGAGTATGGTATTAGTGGATTAACTAAACAAGATACAAGCGTAGTAGTGAGACATGCAGAGAAAGGAGTTGTCGATGTAGTGGTATTAACCATGGATGGTGAAGGCAATAAGCTAATAAAGGTTAGAGTAAGAGATCTTAGAATCCCCGAATTAGGTGATAAATTTGCATCTAGGCATGGCCAGAAAGGGGTAGTAGGTCTTCTCATACCACAATATGACATGCCCTTCACCGAAGACGGCATAACACCCGATCTCATAATAAATCCTCACGCCTTCCCAAGTAGAATGACTGTAGGACAACTTCTTGAAAGTATTGCTGGAAAAGCCGCAGCTCTTAGGGGAGAGAGTGTAGATGCAACACCTTTCTTCAAAGAGAGTACTGAGAGGTTAAAACTAGTTTTGAAGAACTATGGTTATTCACCGAGTGGTGAGGAGGTTATGTATGATGGTAGAACAGGAGAGATGCTTGAGGTCCCAGTGTTTATTGGCATTGTATATTATCAAAAATTACACCACATGGTTAGTGATAAAATACATGCTAGAGCGCGAGGACCAGTCCAGATATTGACTAGACAGCCTACTCAGGGACGTTCTAGGGCTGGAGGTTTAAGGTGGGGTGAAATGGAGGTTGACTGCCTTATTGGACATGGCTCATCAATACTATTAAGAGAGACTATGAGGGAGAGAAGTGATCATACACGTGTATATGTGTGTGAAGAATGTGGCATGATAGGCTACTATGATAAGAATAGAGGTAGATACATGTGTCCAATACACAAAGATAAGGCTACACTTAAACCCGTCGAGATAACATATGCATTTAAATTATTAATACAAGAACTCATGAGCATGGGTATTAGACCTAGACTCATAGTTCAAGAGCTTGGTACAGGGTGATATTTGTGCTTACAACTAGAATTTCTAAAATAAAGTTTGGAATACTCTCACCAGATGAAATACGTAAAATGAGCGTAACAACTATAGTATCAACTGAGGTTTATGATAATGATGGCATGCCAATAGATGGGGGCGTAATGGATAGACGTATGGGTGCTATAGAACCTGGTGAAACCTGTCCTGTTTGTGGAAACACTAGAGAGAACTGTCCAGGACACTTTGGACACTTAGAGCTCGCAAAACCAGTATTTCACGTAGCGTTTACAAAATATATATTAATGTATTTGAAAGCTACTTGCAGTAATTGTGGTAGGATTAAAATACCAGAAAGCGAGAGAGAGGAGTTTTTAAAACTATTAAGAGACCTTGAGGATCTTAAATTAACACATTTAAAGAGGAGGCTACATGAGTATATTAGAAGAAAAGCTGCAAGTACTACTACGTGTCCACATTGTGGTGCACCTTCTCTCGATATTAAACTCGAAAAACCCCACTCTTTTTACGTTAAGACGGAGACTGGTTTAAGAAAACTTACACCAAGTGAAGTGAGAAAACATCTTGAGAAAATACCAGATGATGATGTGAGATTACTTGGAGGCGATCCTAGAGATGCGAGACCCGAGTGGATGGTTTTAACTGTTCTCCCAGTACCACCCAAGCAAGTAAGACCCTCCGTTACACTAGAAACAGGTATAAGAAGCGAGGATGACTTAACACATAAGCTTGTAGATATTATAAGAGTCAATAATAGGTTAAAAGAACACCTCGAAAGCGGAGCACCTGAAGCTATAATTGAAGAAGAATGGGAGCTCTTGCAATATCATATTACAACATATTTTGATAATGAGGTATCAGGAATACCGGTAGCTAGACACAGAAGTGGTAAGGTACTTAAAGGCTTAGCTCAGAGGCTTAAAGGTAAAGAGGGAAGATTTAGAGGTGATCTAAGGGGAAAACGTGTAGACTTCTCATCTAGGACGGTTATTAGTCCTGATCCTAATTTGAGTATAAACGAAGTAGGCGTTCCAGAAGAAGTGGCAAAGATTCTTACTATACCAGAGCGTGTGACTCCATGGAATATTGACCTCCTACGTCGCCTTGTTTTAAACGGCCCTGACAAATGGCCTGGAGCAAATTACATTATTAGACCAGATGGTAGAAAAATAAGTTTAAAGTATGTTGATAGAAAAGCTACCGCTGAGTCTTTAGAGCCAGGCTTTATTGTTGAGAGACATTTACTAGACGGAGATATTGTGCTATTTAACCGTCAGCCATCATTACACAGGATATCAGTAATGGCGCACGTAGTTAGGGTATTGCCATATAAGACTTTTAGATTAAACCTCCTAGTGTGTCCACCATATAATGCTGATTTTGATGGCGATGAAATGAATCTCCACGTGCCTCAAAGTGAAGAAGCACGTGCTGAAGCTAGGCTCTTAATGCTCGTCGAAAAGCATATTTTAACGCCACGTTATGGAGGCCCAATAATAGGTGGCTTACAAGACTATGTGAGCGGTGCATATTTGTTAACAGTGAAGTCGACTATACTTACTAAAGATAAGGTTGTTAAATTATTAGCGTCTACTGGCTATAAAGGCCCCTTACCAGAACCCGCTATATTAAAACCTAGAGAATATTGGACTGGTAAACAACTAGTATCACTTTTCTTGCCAAAAGACTTTAATTATAGGAGAGTGTCAAAAATAGGTAGTGCTTCCGTGCTGAGATGTATTGATGAAGACTGCCCACACGACAGTATAGTCATCATTAGAAATGGCATTCTACTTGAGGGTGTCATCGACAAGAACAGTATTGGTAGAGAAGAGCCTGAAAACATTGTTCACTGGCTAATTAAAGAGTATGGAGAGGATGTGGGAAGATTATTTATGGATAAAGTATACAAAATGTTTATAACTATGTGTGAGATGCATGGTTTCACGATGAGCTATGATCACCTCACAGTAAGCGAAGACGCTAAAAAAGTCATTTATAGCATCATTGAAAATAAGAAAGAAGAAGTGTCTGAGCTATTAAAACTTTACAGAGAAAGGCGCTTAGTAGCTAGGCCGGGTAAGACCCTAGAAGAGACCTTAGAAGACGAGATCATAGATACTTTATCGAAAAAATTGCTTGATGAAGTTGCAGACGTGTTAACCCAGTACTTTGCACTAACAAATCCCGTAGTTATAATGGCGAGAACTGGTGCTAGAGGAAACCCTGTTAACTTGACTCAGATGACTGGTCTACTAGGACAGCAAACCGTCAGAGGTAAGAGACTTACGCGAGGCTATATGGGGAGAATGCTACCGCACTTTAAACCTGGTGATCTTGGAGCTGAAGCGAGAGGGTTCATTGCAAAAGGCTTTGTCGACGGGCTTGGACCCTTAGAACTATTCTTCCACACAGCTGCAGGTAGAGAGGGTTTAATAGATACTGCTGTGAGAACAAGTCAGTCGGGTTACATGCAGAGGAGACTTATAAATGCTCTCCAAGATCTCAAGGTTCACTATGACGGCTCTGTGAGAACAACATCAGAAGAAATAGTACAATTGCTATATGGAGAAGACGGTGTAGATCCTGCTAAAAGCGATCATGGGAAGTCTGTGAACATTGATAGAATTATTGAAAAATATGTACACGGGTGATAGCTTTGGAGGAGCAAGAATTAAAAAGTGTAGAGGATATTCTTGAGAAAATAAAACCCTATGTAACAGCCCAAATATACATTGAGTTGTCCAAGAAATTAAGAGAAGCAGTGAAAAAATGCAACTTAAAGACGGAAGACGTTGAGAAAATAGCTTGGGAGGTTGTGAAAAGATATCATTCTGCGTTTATAGAGCCAGGTGAAGCTGTTGGAACTGTAACTGCACAGAGTCTTGGAGAACCTTCTACACAAATGACTCTAAGAGTCTTTCACTATGCTGGCGTTAGAGAATATAACGTTACTCTAGGTCTACCACGACTCATCGAGATCGTTGATGCCAAGAAAAAACCTGAAACACCTATTATGGAGATTTACTTAGTTGACGAGATTAAACAAGATCTTGAGAAGGTAAAAGAGGTTGCGAGGAGGATTGAATGTGTTTACGTAGAAAACGTTACTCAGGAGCTTTCTATTGATTATAGTAGTGGAGTTGTAGTATTAAAGCTAGATCCAGAAATGCTTAGTGATAAGGATGTTACAGTGGAGGATGTTGTTGATGTTTTAAGTAAATTAGAGATAGGCTCAATAGAAGTTTCAAGTGAAAATCCCCACGAGATCTTAATAAATATTAGTGAAGAATACTTAGATCCATTTAAAATGGAGAAATTAAAGAATATGATACTTCAAGCTTATATCAAGGGGATTAAGGGAATTAAGAAGACTATAATACAACGTAGAGGTGACGAGTACGTGATAGTGGCCGAGGGTAGCAATCTAGAAGAAGTTATGCACGTGCCTGGTGTTGATTGGCGTCGTGTATACACTAATGATATACATGAAATTAGACGAGTTTTAGGTATAGAAGCCGCTCGAGCCGCAATAATAAAAGAGATTAAAAACACTCTAGACGACCAAGGTTTAGATGTAGACTTAAGGCACATAATGCTACTTGCCGATATGATGACTTGGACAGGTCACATTAGACAAGTTGGTAGAATGGGTATTGCTGGTGAAAAACCAAGTGTTCTTGCAAAGGCTACTTTTGAGACAACAGTACAAAAGCTCGTCGAAAGTGCTGTTACAGGTGAAGAAGACTCATTAGCTGGAGTAACGGAGAATATTATAATAGGTCAATTGCCACCTGTAGGTACTGGTATAGTTAAAGTTTACATGAAGTTACCTCTACTAGAGTCTAGTGAGAAAGGTGAAGAGTAAGTGGCCTTGAAACCAGAACTGATTAGAGCTCTTCAATTAGCTGCGAGGACAGGAAGTATAGAGTATGGTGTGCGCAGAGTAGTAAAACTAGTATTACGTGGAAACGTGAAATTAGTTGTAATAGCTAAGAATACTCCACCAGAGGTGAAGAGAGACTTAGAATACTATGCAAAACTAGGTAATATACCTATCATAGTGTTTGATGGTACAAACATAGAGCTCGGAGCTATTATTGGAAGACCTCATAGTGTATCTGTTCTAGCTATTATAGATCCTGGGCAATCGAACATATTAGATCTAGCTACAGAGGTGAGCGTTTCTGAGTAAGACTAAACCGAACGTTAAAATAACGCCTGAAGAGTTCAGGTATATGGCCTTATTTAGTGATTTAACAGGAGCCACGGTAAGGGACTGTATTATTGAAAACGAGAATAATAGAATAATATTTCTAGTAGATCCTAGTGAAGTTAGAAAGGCTATAGGACCTCGGGGTTTTATTGTGCAGAAATTGAAGGACCTATTGAATAAGAATATTGAAATTATAGGTTATAGTAGTAATTTAGAAGAACAAGTAAAATACGCCTTAATGCCAGCTAGAGTTAATAGTGTTAAGCTTGTTAATAGACCTGACGGCTCAAAAGTCCTCTACGTGGCTGTTGATCCAAAAGACAAGGCCATAGCTATTGGTAAAGGAGGTAGAAACGTGCAGAGGGCGAAATTAATACTTAAAAGGCATTTTGACATAGATTCCGTAGTAATAGTGTAAATGTAGGTGTTTATTTAATGGCTGGTAAAAAGGGACCCAGTGGACTTTACGCTGCTAGAAAGCTGGTAGAAAAGAGAAAGAAGTTTAAGTGGCGTCAAAGAGAATATAAGCGGAGAATACTGAGAAAACAAGGTGTTTTCGAAGACCCGCTTGAAGGTGCGCCCATGGCTAGGGGTATAGTTTTAGAGAAAGTAGGGGTAGAATCACGTAAGCCAAACTCGGCTGTTAGAAAGTGTGTAAGAGTACAACTTGTTAAAAACGGTAAAGTAGTTACAGCATTTGTGCCATGGGATGGCGGTATAAATTATATTGATGAACACGATGAAGTTATTATAGAGAAAATTGGTGGAACGCTTGGAGGCGCCATGGGAGATATTCCAGGCGTTAAATATAAAGTTGTAATGGTAAATGGGGTTTCACTTAAAGCTCTCTGGCTTGGAAAGAAGCAGAAGCCTGTGAGATAGGGGAGATGTAGAAGAGGTGTTTTCGTGTCTTCTACAAGTGCACTTGAATTTAAGATGAAGGAGATAAAGCTTTTTGGTAAATGGAGCTATGACTGGGTAGAAGTTAGAGATCCGAGTTTAAAGAGATATCTATGTCTAAAACCAGTACTTTTGCCTCATACTGGTGGAAGACATGAACACAAAAAATTTGGCAAGGCGAGTGTCCCTATAGTTGAGAGATTAATAAATAAGCTTATGAGACCCGGAAGAAATGCAGGTAAAAAACACCTAGCATATAATATTGTAAAAAAAGCTTTTGATATAATTTATTTAAAGACAGGGGAAAACCCTCTTCAAGTATTAGTGCGAGCTATTGAAAATAGTGCTCCACGCGAAGATACTACGCGAATAATGTATGGTGGTATAGTATACCATGTCTCTGTCGACGTGTCTCCAATTAGGAGAATAGATGTAGCATTAAGACATATAACTGAAGGCGCTAGACTAAAAGCCTTTAATACTCCTACTCCAATAGAGGAGGCCTTAGCAGAGGAGATAATATTGGCTGCTAATGGAGATCCTAAGAGTTATGCTGTACAAAAGAGAGATGAAATCGAAAGAATAGCACTGAGTAGTAGGTAGTTTAAGCGAGAAGCAATACTGCTGAGTCCGCAAAACCCCTCATCTATTTAGGATATTTCCTGCTTTTTAGTTTGTTCCTCAATTAGACTAGATTTATAAGCCTGATTCTCGATTCAAGTGTTACTGAGGTTTGGTGAAGTGTATGAGTGTTCCGCAAAAACCCCACTTGAATTTAATAATAATAGGGCACGTAGACCATGGTAAGAGCACAATGGTAGGTCATATACTGTATCGTCTAGGCTACTTCGACGAGAAAACTATAAAAGAAATTGAAGAGCAGGCTAAGAAAATGGGTAAGGAGAGTTTTAGATATGCGTGGCTGCTTGATAGATTGAAAGAAGAGAGAGAGCGTGGATTAACAATAGCTTTGTCTTACATGAAATTCGAGACAAAGAAGTATTTCTTCACGATCATTGATGCGCCGGGACATCGTGACTTTGTGAAAAACATGATTACTGGTGCAAGCCAGGCTGACGCTGCAATACTTGTTGTTAGCGCTAGAAAAGGCGAGTTTGAGGCAGGTATGAGTATTGAGGGTCAGACGAGAGAACACGCTATTCTCGCGAGGACAATGGGTATTGGACAGTTAATCGTTGCTGTTAATAAAATGGATGCTACTGAGCCACCTTATAGCGAGAAGAGATATAAGGAGATCGTTGAGATCTTAAGTAAATTCTTAAAGGGTATCGGCTACGATCCATCTAAAACACCATTTATACCGATCTCAGCGTGGACTGGTGAAAACCTCATTGAACGCTCACCTAATATGCCATGGTATAATGGCCCTGTATTAGTAGAGGCGCTTGACATGTTATCAGTGCCTGCAAAACCTATTGATAAGCCTCTGAGACTACCTATACAAGATGTATATTCAATTTCCGGTGTAGGCACTGTAGCTGTTGGTAGAGTTGAAACAGGAGTATTGAAAACTGGTGATAGAGTAGTAGTAATGCCTCCAGGCCTTACTGCTGAAGTAAAGTCTATTGAAACACACCATGTAAGAATAGAGAAAGCAGAACCTGGAGACAATATTGGATTTAACCTTAAAGGTATAGAGAGAAAAGACATAAAGAGAGGAGATGTTGCTGGGCACTTAGAAACACCACCAACAGTGGCAGATGAATTTACAGCTAGAGTAATGATAGTGTGGCATCCAACAGCTATTGCTGTCGGTTATACACCTGTAATTCA
The DNA here is from genome assembly GCA_020833225.1 of Desulfurococcaceae archaeon. GTDB lineage: Archaea > Thermoproteota > Thermoprotei_A > Sulfolobales > Desulfurococcaceae > UBA285. The sequence continues at coordinate 17,833 of JAJHQS010000004.1, read as the reverse complement.
CATACACACAGCTAGTGTTGCATGTAGAATTACAGAGATCGTCGCTAAAATAGATCCGAGGACGGGTAAAGAGGTCGAAAAGAACCCGCAGTTCATAAAGCAGGGAGATATAGCTATCATTAAATTCAAGCCGATTAAGCCGCTAGTAGTTGAAAAATATGCCGAATTCCCAGGACTTGGAAGATTTGCTATGAGAGATATGGGTAAAACTGTGGGCGTTGGACAAGTAATAGATGTTAAACCAGCACAAGTAGCTATCAAAAAGTAATTTAGAGTGCTTTTATAAAAGCATTCATGTATTTTTCTCCAAGAGTAAATAGTGTTTATCCTGGGAATACCTAAATTAATGCTTAAGGCTGAAACTATGTCACTACAGAGAATGGTTAAGGTAAAAGTTTGGAGTACTGATGTAAGGGTACTTGAAGACTTTATTTCGAGAATAGTTGATATTGTCAAAAAAAGTGGTGTAAAGATGAGTGGGCCTATACCTTTACCCACGAAAAAGTTAACAATTAGAACACTTAAACTACCTCACGGCGAGGGAAAGAAGAAATATGAAAAATGGGAAATGAGAATACATAAACGATTACTTTACATAGCTGAAGATGAAAGAGTAATGAAGCAACTTATACGTGTGAGAGTGCCTCCCGAAGTATGGGTTGAAGTAGAGTTTTTATAGATCACTATTTTTAACCCTTTTTCTATAAAATTTAAAAATAGAGCCGGGGTGCCCGAGCGGTCTAAGGGGCTGGCCTGGAGAATGCCCTGGAAAGCCAGTGCCCCGTAAGGGGCGCGCGGGTTCAAATCCCGCCCCCGGCGTTTAGTGCTTAGTTGAGTTTGCGTGTACTATGTTTAAAAGCTTTTATTGCTTATTGTATGGATTAGCGTAGAGGTGCTTATGGGGATAGAGTTTGGAGAGAGTATTTAGATACGTAGTAAGAATACTGGAGACAGATGTGTCTGGGGAGTTACCATTATTATATGGGTTAGCTGAGGTTAAAGGTGTAGGCTATAACCTAGCTTATGCTATTTGTAAAGTCTTAAATTTAGACCCCTATATGAAGACTGGGTTCTTAACGGATAGTGAAGTAGAGTCTATTGAGAAGGCTGTGAAAGATCCTGCGAGCTTAGGGATTCCCACGTGGATGTATAATAGGAGGAAAGATTATGCAACAGGTGTAGATATTCATCTTTATGGAGCACAATTAATATATTATGCCAAAGAAGACATTGAGAGAGAAAAGAGAATAAAGAGTTGGCGTGGAATTAGACATGCACTAGGTCTTAAAGTTAGAGGTCAGAGAACAAGGACAACTGGTAGGACGGGTATAACCGTGGGTGTAAAGAGGAAGAAAGCTGTACAGCAACAAAAGAAGTAAGGTGTATGTGTATGGGTGATCCTAAGAAATCTAGGAGAACCTGGGAGGGTCCACGTCACCCCTGGAGAAAAGAGGTCCTTGTAGAGGAGAGTAGATTATTAGGCTTATATGGCTTAAGGAATAAGAGAGAGCTTTGGAAAGCTATGAGTATTGTAAGATATTATAGACATAGAGCTAGAGCTTTACTAGCTGCACCTCCAGAAATTAGAGAGAGAGAAGAAAGGGCTCTTATAGAGAGACTCATTAAACTTGGACTTTTAAAAGAGGGTGCTAAACTAGATAACATCTTAGATCTGAGGGTAGATGATCTTCTTGAGAGAAGACTCCAAACAGTAGTTTACAGGAAAGGATTAGCGCGCACCATATATGAGGCAAGACAACTCATTATCCACGGCCATATAGCTATTAAAGGTAGGAGAATACGATCTCCTGGATACTTAGTTACAGTTGATGAAGAGCCTTATGTAGATTATTACCCATATAGCCCGCTAACTATGAGAGTTACTGAGAAAGCACAAGAGTAAGAAAAATGTGAGGTGTTCTTATGGCATTTACTCTAAGGGAGTTGAAGTGGGGTGTAGCTCACATTTACAGTAGCCCAAATAACACGATCATACATATAACAGATCTCTCGGGGGCAGAGACTATTAGTATGTACGGTGGTGGAAGAGTCGTAAAAGCAGATAGAGAAAAACCAAGCCCATACGCAGCTATGTTAGCTGCCTCAAAAGCTGCCGCAGAGACGTTTGAAAAAGGTATTTCAGCATTACACATCAAAGTGAGAGCTCCAGGTGGCCATGGCCCAAAAACACCTGGTCCAGGTGCACAAGCTGCAATAAGAGTTCTTGCCAGGTCAGGGTTTATAATAGGGAGAATTGAAGATGTAACACCAATACCACATGACACTACGAGAAGACCTGGCGGTAGAAGAGGTAAGAGACTGTAAGGGTGATCTATCCTTTGAAAATACAAATACTTGAGAAAACACCTTTTTCATTAAAATTATACATTGAGGATATCTCCCTCCACGTACTGAACTCTATTAGAAGAGCTATTTTAGCTGAGACTCCTACCATGGCTATAGACTATGTAATCTTCGTTGAGAATTCTAGTGCTTTTTATGATGAATACGTTGCTCACAGACTTGCTCTCATACCACTTAAAAGTGATGATGCTATTTTAAGATATAAATCACCCGAAGAGTGTGCTGAAGCCGGTGAGAGGCGCTTGTTCTCTGCTGATTGCTTTGCAAAATTTGACCTTACAGCTGAGGGGCCTGAAGAAGGCGAAGTTACCGTGTATTCTAGGGATCTTGTTCCATCTGATATGTATGTTACACCAGTATACGACAATATACCGATAATTAAACTTATTCGTGGCCAAAGAATAAAACTTGAAGCTTTTGCTAGATTAGGTCGTGGAAAAGAACATGCAAAGTGGAGTCCTGTATCAATTGCCGCACATAAATATGTACCCGTGATCGTCATAAGCTATGATGATTGTAATAATTGCTTAAAATGTGTTAACTCGTGTCCAAGGGGGATTTTAACGATTAGTAATAATAAAGTCGTTGTTAATGAAGATAAGCTACTAGAATGCAGTTTTTGCAAAATATGTGAAAACGTGTGCTCAACTAGTGCTATTAAAGTTTTACATCGAGAAAACTCCTATATTTTAAATCTAGAATTCACAGGTGCTCTTAATCCTAAAACTACACTCATTATTGCCTCTGAGATCCTCATTAAAAAACTCGAGGAATTTGAAACTAAATTAAAGGAACTAGGTGTTTTAGATTGAAAAAGACAAACCTCGTGTTAAGAGAGCTTATTGAGACACTATACAAATATGCGAAGAAATATAATGCAAATATTTGGGCTTGTATTGCAGAAGAATTAGAGAGACCTTCTAGGAAACGTAGAGTAGTTAATGTTAGTAAAATTAATAGGTATACAAAGCCGAACGAGTGCGTAGTAGTTCCAGGTAAAGTTCTGGGTGCAGGTAGGCTAGAACACCCAGTTACTGTTGCAGCTTTTGGTTTCTCTAAAACAGCTGTTGAAAAGATCACAATGGCTGGTGGTAGAGCTATTAGCATATTTAAACTCCTAGAAGAGAGACCTACAGGTTCTAATGTTAAAATTATAGGGTAAGAAATATGAGCAGTGAGAACACTATTTATATAGATGCAGCTGGTCATATATTAGGAAGGTTAGCTAGTATTGTAGCTAAGAAACTTCTCGAAGGCTATAGAGTGTATGTTGTTAACGTTGAGAAAGCAGTATTAAGTGGTGAGAAAAATCGCGTTGTTGAGGGATATAAGTTATTACTAAGAGTAAAAATACACGTTAACCCGGAAAAAACTAAAATTATGCGTCCTCGAAGTCCAGTAAGTATATTTAAACGTGCTGTAAGAGGAATGCTGCCTATGGACAAACCTCGTGGAAGATTAGCATATAAGAGGTTAAAAGTATATGTAGGAGTGCCTCCGGAGTTTATTAACGTAGAATTTACTAAATATCCTGAGGCGCTATATACGAAATTGCGTGGTAAATATATCACAGTTGAAGAGCTTGCTCGAGAACTTGGATGGAGAGGTGTTGCCAGGTGAGTGCTCAGTTACAGGAGAAAATTGTAATTGCTACTGGTAAGAGAAAGACTAGCATAGCTAGAGCTATAATTAAACCCGGGGAGGGAAGAATATGGATTAATAGTATACCGCTTGAAGTATACCCTATTGAGATGGCTCGCGAAAAAATAGCTGAGCCATTAAGATTAATTGGTGAATTAGCTAGTAAGATTGATATAAAAATTAATGTGAGAGGTGGAGGCGTTATGAGCCAAGCTGAGGCATGTAGAATAGCTATTGCTAGAGGCCTTGTAGAATATTTCTCAGAGATCAACAGTGAATTAAAGAAATTACTTATAGAATATGACAGGCACATGTTAAGTGGAGACCCTCGTAGAACAGAGCCTGAAAAGTGGGGTAGGTATAGTGCTAGGAGAAGGTGGCAGAAGAGCTACAGGTGATTTGCTATGCTCTTCCCTGTAAGATGTTTCACTTGTGGAGCTGTAATAGGACATCTCTGGGAGAAATACCTTGAGAGAGTTCAGCGTGGTGAACACCCAGCTAAAGTTCTCGACGAGCTTGGAGTTAAGAGGTATTGTTGCAGAAGAATGTTTCTATCGCATATAGAGGTAGCTCGTGAAGTTTTACAATTCCCAAAGATCTCGTAGGTGTTCTATGTGAGCAGTGAACATGAAAAACCACCTAGCGTAATTGAACTCCTAGTGCCTGTAGATAAGTATTTGTCAGCCGGGGTACACATTGGAACACATATCTGTACAAGATATATGGAGCCCTTTGTCTATAAAGTTCGCCCAGATGGGGTTTACATATTAGATGTAAGGAAAATAGATGAAAGACTAAGAATAGCTGCTAAGTTCCTCTCTATGTTTGAACCAGTTAAAATAGCTGTTGCTTCTGCTAGACTCTATGGTAGAAGTCCTGTTTTAAAAATGTGTCAATACTTACAGTGTAAACCATATGTAGATAGATTTCTACCAGGAACCTTTACAAACCCTGCACTCACAGTATATTTTGAGCCAAGTGTTTTACTCGTAACTGATCCTAGAGCCGATGCACAAGCTGTAAAAGAGGCCTCTGAAATAGGGATACCTGTAGTCGCTTTTGCCGATACCGATAATAGGACAGAAAACGTAGACTTGGTTATTCCAGCTAATAATAAGGGGCGTAAAAGTTTAGCTTTACTATACTGGATACTTACAAGGCAAATCTTAAGAGATCGGGGAATTATACCGCCAGATGGAGACCTCCCAGAACAACCTACAGACTTTGAAACCCCAGTATAATTTCAAGTTTTACATTAAACTAGATGTATTATTGATATAGGAATATTACTAGCTAAAGCAGAAAGATATATTTTCACTCTAATAGAGCTAATTTAATACCTAGGATTTAATACCGGGAATTTTGTGTAAAGTTTTGCTGGTGTATTTACTTGGAGAAAGTGAGGCGCCCTGTAGTTGCAGGATATTTTTACCCTGGTAGAAGGGATAATTTAATTAAAATGATTGAGTGGTCTTTTACACACAGGCTAGGACCCGGAGTCATACCTTCAGTGATAAGTGAGAAAATGCGTACATCTATTGGGTATATTGTTCCACACGCTGGATACATGTATAGTGGTCCAATTGCTGCTCACGCTTACTACGACATGGCACAAGATGGTATACCTCAATCTATTATTATTCTGGGTACAAATCACACCGGTCTCGGAAAGCCTGTTTCAGTTTATCCTGAGGGTAAGTGGCAAACGCCTCTAGGATACCTCGAAGTTGACAGTGAGCTTGGTGAGCATATCGTTGAACACAGTAATATCGCTGACTTTGACGAGTATGCTCACTTAGAAGAGCACTCTATTGAAGTACAGCTCCCGTTTATTCAATACATTTACAGCGATAAAGTAAAAATAGTCCCAATAGTAATTGGAATTCACACACCTGAAGCAGCAATCGATATCGCCGAGTCCATAGTAAAAGCTGCCAGTGAACTTAACAGAGATATCATTATATTGGCCTCTAGCGATTTTAACCACTACGAATCACACGACATAACCATTAAAAAAGATGAGGCAGCTATTAGTAGAATCCTAGAACTAGACACTCAGGGTTTCTATAAAATACTCATAGACATGAATATAAGTATTTGCGGACCTGGAGGAATAATGACTCTAATAGAAATCGCAAAGAGACTTAAGGCAAAGGCAATATTATTAAAACATGCAACTAGCGGAGATATATCTGGTGATAAGACGGCTGTAGTAGGCTACACCACTATAAAGTTCCATAGGACTTAAAATACTAGTGGCCGAGTACTATGAGTAATTATGAGCATAGAAAACAACATCACATAGAACTATGTTTAAGAGAAGACGTAGTCTTCCCAGAGAATTGTAAGCACATTTTTAACGAAATCTTTCTCGTTCACAGGGCAATACCAGGTATCAGGCTTGATAACGTAGATCTCTCGGCAAAATTTCTAGGATACGAGCTCCAAGCTCCAATAATTATTGAAGCCATGACGGGGGGTTTGCCAGCATCAAGACCTATAAATGAAAACCTTGCTAAAATAGCTCATAAATTTAAGATTAGCATTGGTGTGGGTAGTCAACGTCCCATACTTCAATCCTCATTTAAGCAAGAAGTTATTGATACTTATAGAGTTGTTAGAGAAATAGCTCACGATGTACCAGTTATCGGTAATATTGGTATTACACAACTCAGGGAAGTGAGTATTGATGTGATAAAAATGCTTATAGATACTATTAATGCTGATGCCCTCGCTATACATTTAAACCCAGCCCAGGAAGCTATACAACCAGAAGGTGATATAGATTTCAGCGAGGATTTGTATTACAAAGTACGCGATGTTGTACGAGAGCTAAATATACCAGTTATAATTAAAGAAGTGGGTCATGGACTCTCCATAGAAGTCTTATCCAAGCTCGTAGAGCTCGGAGTCCATTATGTTGATACTGCAGGCGCGTGTGGAACAAACTGGGCTATTGTTGAAGCTTTACGAAATCCTAAAGAGAGCGTTAATTACTATGTAGGCTTAGAATTAGCTGATTGGGGTATTCCAACACCTCTCTCAGTAATTGAAGCTAGAAGTATTAGTAGAGAGTTGGTAGTTATAGCTAGTGGTGGTGTGTGGAATGGTATTAAAGCCCTCAAGGTATTAGCCCTTGGAGCTAACTTAGTTGGCTTTGCAAGACCATTGTTGAAGGCTCTGCTAGAACAGGGTTTAGAAGGTGCAGAGATATATATTAAACGCTATTTAACAACACTAAGAACAGCTATGTTCCTAGTTGGCGCAAGAGACTTGAAAAGTACTTGTAAGATTCCAATAGTGCTTGGCTCAACTATAATTAATTACCTTACTCAGCGTGGCATTAATCCAGTAGAATACGTTAAGAGGCTGAGATGTGGGGGTTATTTTTGAGTATTTTACAGGCATATGAAGTTTATGTTGAGGGCGTTAAAAGCACTAAGTATGTTTGCCTCAAAGATCAATTGTTACTGCGCATAGGAGGATCTCTTAATGACTGTCAAAAAATCTATGGGGAAATACCTTATGAGCGTGTTATAGAATTTATTGACCTTGAAAACTCCATTGTCACTAGGAGTATTCTAGTTCTACGCGAAGAACCATCTCTAAAGACGCTTAGTGGATATTTAATTGAAGAGGGGGCACAAGTATGTCTTCAAGAGATTAGGGGTAAATTCATATATTTTCTTATAAATGAGGGCTCTTCTATTAAAAGAGGCGATATTGTAGCTTATCATGTTACAGGTAAATTAGAAGTTAGAAATGTTATATCTAAGTGTGAGGGTCAAGTAGTACTAGTAGTTGATATGCCATGGGAGACTCCGAGGAAAGCTATCTTAGTGGTGATATCGGGTGAATATAGACGAGTCATTATTGGAAAAAGTGCGTGAGATTTCATTTAAACACGCTGTTATAAATGCTGTTAAGCATGGTGGAAAAGCCGACCTCAAAGCTGTAGTGTCAAAAGTTATTGGAGAGTTACCTGAGATCAGGGGTAAGATAAAGGAGTGTATAGAAGTCATTAAAAACATTGTAGAGGGGGTCAATAAGTTAACATATGAAGAATTAGAGAAGATAGCCAGAGAAAATTGGCCCGAACTCCTCGAGGAAAGACACATAGAGCGAGAGAAAGTACTCCCACCTTTACATGGGGCTGTCGAGGGTAAAGTTGTAACAAGGCTTGCTCCGAATCCCGACTTCCCACTACACCTTGGTAATGCTAGGCCAGCACTACTTAGCTACTGGTATGCTGAGATGTATAAGGGTAAAATGATCTTAAGATTTGAAGACACCGATCCGAGGATAAAAGCCCCATATCCTGAAGCATATAATACTATTAAAGAAGATCTAAAGTGGCTTGGAATAACGTGGAATGAAGAATATATACAGAGTCTTAGATTACCACTATTTTATGGAATTGCAAGAAAGCTTATAGAGCGTGGCGGCGCTTACATTGATTTATGTGACTCTAAGACTATTAGGACTCTTAGAGTGCAAGGCAAGGCATGTCCTCATAGAGAGTTGCCGGTAGAAAAACACTTAGAGGAATTTGACAAGATGTTAGAGGGTTATTACAGTGAGGGAGAAGCTGTTCTGAGGGTTAAAACAGATCTAAGTCACCCTGATGTAAGTGTGAGAGATTGGATCGCTCTTAGAGTCATTGATACTTCAAAAACACCGCACCCCGTAGTAGGCGATAAGTATATTGTCTGGCCCACGTATAATTTTGCTGCAGGTGTGGATGATCACTTAATGGAGGTTACACACATTCTAAGAGCACGTGAACACTTAACAAACACTATTAAACAGAAATATCTTTACAAACATATGGGCTGGAAATATCCTGAAACAATACACTTTGGTAGATTATCATTAGAAGGTCTTGTACTAAGTAAATCTAAAATGAGAAAATTAGTGTTAGAAGAGGGGATAAGATCCTTATCAGACCCCAGGCTTGGAACTTTACAAGCTCTAAGACGACGTGGAATAGTTAGGGAAACTATTTGGAAGTTAATTAGAGAAGTTGGAATAAAGCAGACAGATGCTAAAGTAAGCTTAGTAAATCTTTATGCGTTGAACAGGTCAATAATAGATCCTGTGGCAAATCGTTATATGGCTGTTGAAGAACCTGTTTACCTACAACTAAGTGGTTTTAGTGGAGAGCTAGAAGCATCTATACCTATACATCCTTCAAGAGAAGAGAAATACGTGTATAGAATAAAGAGTGGGGATATTGTTATGCTTTCCCGAGCAGACTTCTCTACTATAAAGAACAGTGTTTTCAGGTTAATGGGTTTAGCAAACTTTAAAATAAGCCGCATAGATGTATGGAATGATACTCCAGTCTACGTTGCTGAATTACATAGTATTGGTTACGAGGAGAGTAGGAAGTTGAACGCGCCTATTGTGCAGTGGGTATTATGGGGAGAATCTATCGTAGGGGACGTTATTATTACTAAAGGATACAAAGTATTAAAAAAGCAATTTTATTTAGAACGCAGAGTTCTAAGTGAAAAAGTAGGCTCTATTATACAGCTTTATAGAATTGGTTTTGTGCGAGTAGACGAAGTGAGCAGAGATAGATTAATTCTCATATATGCTCATGAGTAAAGCTTTATAAGGTAATTTTTAGGTCTACTATTACTTACCAGGAGACGAAGAAGAGAGGAGGATGAACCATGTCTAAGCCGTTCTACGTAAAGTTCACGGTACCTCAAGAACTAGCCGAGAAAACATATGAAGCTGTAAAAAGAGCTAGAGAGACGGGAGGAAAAGTGAAAAAGGGCACAAATGAGACTACTAAAGCTGTTGAGCGAGGCTTGGCAAAACTGGTAGTTATAGCTGAAGACGTAGATCCCCCGGAAATAGTAGGCCATTTACCAATACTCTGCGATGAGAAGAAAATACCCTATACTTATGTGCCAAGTAAAAAGAGACTTGGCGAAGCCGCAGGCATAGAAGTTGCAGCTGCATCAGTAGCTATAATTGATCCAGGAGGAGCGAAAGATATTGTTGAGGAGATAATTAAACAAGTTCAACAAATCCGTACACAATCAAGATAATGGTCATGATAAAATAAATAAAAATAAACGAGTAAAATAATTTAATTTTTAAAATACTATCTCCTTACTGTAAGTTTTCTAGCTTCCCTCTCTGTTTCTCTCAGAATTATTATGTCTCCTATCCTCACAGGACCTCGCACGTTTCTAGTTATAACTCTACCCTTATCACGGCCCTCTAAAACTCTTACTCTAACTTGAGTTATTTCACCTGTAACCCCTGTTCTCCCAATAATTTGAATAACTTCAGCTGGAAACCCTATTTCCTCAACTACATTAATACTTGGGGGTTCAAATACCACCTTTCTTACTTCACGAGTTTCTTCACTCAATAATCAAAACACCTTCCTCAACTACTTGTCTCATACTTATATTCACTATTCATTAACTATATAGTAACACTTTTAAGTATTAAAAATACTCACTTATAAGAGAGTTGAGGTGTGCTTATTGCCTAGAGTTTTAAAGTGCTCATTTTGTAACAGCGATATAGAACCTGGAAGAGGATTAATGTACGTGTTTAACGATGGAACAATAATGTGGTTTTGTAGTAGTAAATGCTTTAAAAACTACAAATTAAAGAGAGATCCAAGAAAACTCAAGTGGACGTTAAAATATAGGCAACAATCAAAGTAAGCAGAAAACCTGTGGTTACTACTTTCGACTATCCATAAAAGACGGAGATAACCTCAACGAATCATCTTTCAAGCTTACAAGTTATTCTTGTTTAAATTGTTTTAACGAGAAAGCTTTTCACGATTACTAAATTTTAGATTTAGACAACGAGATATCTCATATCACATCTTAGATGTGATATATTTTAAATGCTCCTAAATCTTTTCAGCCGATGTTGCCTTAAGAAACTATAATACGAGATGAGATGAAGCGATGGTCATAAAACCATAGACTTAAGAACAACCCTGAAGAAACCCCGTACTTAAGAGTATGTGGTTAGTTTTTAAGTTGCTTGTTGAAACACCATACCGTAAAGGGGGTCTGAGGACCTCTTAATATTAATAATTTCTTTTAACGCCTTCTTCTCATCATCAGTAAGCTCTTCCTGATAAAGCGTTAACCATTGTGTAACGTGTTCTCTGGGTATATCAGTGTAGAGCACGTCTCCTTCGTCGACATGGCGACCAATGAGTATTTTACCCTTAATACTTATTGCTACTCGTTGACCTTTTCTAGCCTCTTTAAGCACGTTGTCTCTGTCTCTAATCTGCATTATATTGCCAATTGAAACGCCATCTGAACGCATAAGGGGGTAACCAGGTTTGATCGTCCCTTCTAAGACCTCTATGCCGACAATCGCTGGATCACTGCGTCTAAAAACGTAACCGGGTATAATTTTAATTTTTGCTGGTCTTACAAGAGATTCTAGGATTTTCATTTTCTCCATTAACTTATATTCTTTCGTCCACTTTAACATGTTTTCAAGCAACCTGTAGATTACATTATCTGAAAATATCGGTATTCGCTCCTTCTCAGCGAGTTCTTTAGCTTCTTCAAGCACTTTAACATTAAAAGCTAATATTACACCATATTCAGGCTTAGACTTCTTAACGACGCTTGCCTCTATAACATCATTCTTCGAGACATTGCCAACGTCTGCTAACCTTATTGGTATATTTTCCCTCTTTAAAGCAGTTACTATTGCTTCAAGCGATCCAAGAGTATCTGCTTTAACTACTACGCCATCACCCTCCACCTTAAACATTGCTTGTGAAACTTCTTCACGAATTAACTTAACATAGTTCTCAATATCTTCGCCCCTAGGTATAACATAGAGAGAAGAACCTGCAATGGCCTCCTCAAGACCTGGCGCGACTATTTTGACACCTGCAGCCGCTGCTACTTCTTCAACACTGAGAAACTTGCCCTCAGGCATTCTCATATCCTGCAATGGTTTAGGCAATAGTAGTCCTCTCACGTGAGTCAATATATATCCACTCTTAGATGCTACTATAAACATATCATTTCTGCGAATAACGCCATCATATATTATAGTATCAAGTGTCACTCCAAGACCCGGCTCCTCTTTAACCTCTAAGACAACGCCTTTAGCTGGCTCTCCGCTAGTAATGAGTTTTTTCCTCATAAACTGTTGTGCTAACCCAGCTATTAGTGCTAAGAGCTCTGGTACTCCTTCTCCAGTTTTAGCAGAAATTGGTACTACCGGGATTGTCGTTTTAAAATCTCTAATTTTATCAAATCTCTCGGCTTGATAACCGAACTCGTAGAGCTTAGCGATAATCATGTAAAGTCTTTTTTCAAGCTCATTTAGAGCTCTTTGACTCTGCTTCTTCATAGTTTCAAGAAAAGGAGCGTCAAATGTTGAAATCCAACCAGGTATCTTATCGATTTTATTAGCTGCTACGACGAAAGGTACGCTTTTATCTCTAAGTAGCATTAAAGCTTCTACAGTTTGAGGCATTATTCCCTCCATAATGTCAACTACTAGTATAGCTATATCTGCTACACTCCCTCCACGACGCCTTAAACTAGTAAATAATTCGTGTCCAGGTGTATCAATAAAGAGTAAACCCGGAATCTCTATTCTCAATTTTGGAAAAATTTTTCTCAGAGGTGCTGAGATCTTCTCGAGTACACTTACGGGTACAATACTAGCACCTATATGTTGTGTTATCTCACCAGGTTCCTTCTTAGCGACAGTTGTACCTCTAATTTTGTCTAATAATGTGGTCTTACCATGATCCACGTGACCTAGCACGACGATAATAGGTTGCCTTATCCATACATTAGCCTTCTCCAATAGCAATACACCCACTGAGTGTCTATAATAGAAAGCCGCCCTAATAGGAATAATGGCTCTACGTGCTAACGGAAGTCACAGGTTAGTTAATATGAAGTGTAAAAAACTTATAATTAGGTTTGTTGAAAATTACGTGAGCTTCTTCTTAGCTCTTTCTAAGAATTCTTCAATATAGTCTCTTATAGTCGGGCCTTCAATTATCTTTAACCTATAGAATACGTGAACAACGGGCTTATTGATCCTAACTAGCCTAGTTATATCCGAAGGTGTGGCGAGCACTACAACGTCTACCGGAGCATTATTAATAGTTTTCTCGAGCTCCGCGAGTTGTTCTGGAGTATAGCCAGTACTTGGAAGTACCGGGCCTATGTGTGGATATTCTTCATATATTCTCTTGAAAAACGGTGACACATAAGGTCTTGGATCAATGATTTCAGCACCATACTTTTTAGCTGCAACATAACCAGCTGCGTATGAAAGCCCACCATGTGTTATAGTTGGTGAATCCTCAATAACTAAGGCTTTTTTACCCTCGAGTAGCTCTGGTTTATCAACCACCACGTCGCTTACAGCTACACTTACACGTGCCTTAGGGTTTCTCGAGGCAATGTTTTTCTTTATTTCTTCTAAAGCCCCTGGTTTCGCCTGATCCGACTTATTAATGATAACGGCATTTGCGAGGTATAAATTGATTTCACCCGGATACGCGTTTAATTCTATACCAGGCCTCATAGCGTCTGCAACTGTGATTGTGAAATCTGGTCTATAAAATGACCAATCATTATTACCTCCATCCCAGAGTATTACATCATTTTCACGTTCAACAATACTTAATATCTTACCGTAATCTACTCCCGCATATACTTTAAAGCCCATTTTTAAATATGGCTCGTATTCTTCTCTTTCTTCAATCGTGGCCTCATATTTATCAAGATCTTCTAGCGTGTGAAATACTTCAACTGCTTCTTTTTCTAAATCGCCATATGGCATGGGGTGTCTCACAATACCTACTCTAAGTCCACGTGATCTAAGCTCAACTGCAACCTCTCTAGATACTGTGCTCTTGCCAACACCTGTCTTCACACCAAGCACTGAAATCACAGGCTTAGAGCTCTCTAACATACTTTCTGAGGGTCCAATAATTCTAAACGAGACTCCTGTAGCCAGTACACGTGAGAGAACGTGTCCAAGTTCGCTGTACGTTAAATCACTATATGCTAATACAGCCTCATCAACCTTATAATTCTTCACAACGTCTTCGAAAAGTTCAAAACTAACTATTGGTATACCCTCAGGATACATAGGACCTGCTAGTGAAGGCGGATATCTTCTGCCCGCAACACCAGGGATCTGTGTTTGAAGAAACGCTACTACCTTATACTCTGGGTTATTCCTAAAATATACATTAAAAACATGATAATCCCTACCACTAGCTCCAATTATTACTACTCTCCTAGACATATATCAAAAACACCTCATACCTCTAATAATCATAAAAGAGTCGTTAATATTTAAAAACTACTTCAAAGTTAAAGAAAGTTAAAAACAAGCCCTAACGCGATCTATGGGCTAAATAACTACTAGTTACTACCTTGACTTTCTAGCTTTTTTCGCTTTAGTCTTATCTAAGATTTTTTCTAGTTTCTCAAGCATGACCTTTCTCTCAACGCTTGCAACAAGTCTTCTAGTAGGAATAATGGCATCTGGATTTACACTTATACTATCAATACCTTCTCTCACAAGGAACTCTACTATTTCTGGGTAGACGCTTGGAGCTTGTCCACATATACTAACAGTAGCCCCTTTCTTATGTGCTCCTCTAATAATCATTCTTATAGCCTCTAATACTGCGGGGTCTCGTTCATCAAAATAGCCCATTTCTGCAAGTATATTGCTGTCTCTATCTGCACCTAACACAAGCTGCGTGAGATCGTTACTACCAATACTAAACCCGTCTACTAATTCAGCAAATTCTTCAACAAGTAATGCTATGCTTGGAACTTCAGCCATAGCCCAGACTTTAAAGTCCCTACTTCTCCTAAGTCCTTCTTCCTCCATTATTTTTAATACTCTCTCAACCTCCCATGTAGTTCTCACGAATGGCAACATAACCCAGACATTTGTTAATCCAAACTCCTCTCTAACTTTTCTAATAGCACGCACTTCCAGCCTAAAGCCTGGTTCATAGCCCGGGTGAATATATCTTGAAACCCCTCTCCACCCTATCATCGGGTTTCTCTCTTCAGGCTCATATTTCTCACCGCCTTTTAGTCCTCTATACTCATTTGTCTTAAAGTCACTAAATCTAACAACAACAGGTCTTGGATATACTACTTGAGCCACTTTCGCTATACCTTCTGCTAGCTTATTAATAAATAACTCGGGTTTACCTGTCTCTACAAGATACATTGGATGATATCCAACCCAATCTGATATCACAAATTCTATCCTCATAAGTCCAATGCCGTCAAACGGTAATTCTTTGTATTTATCAATAGCATCTGGTTCACCAAGATTCATGTAGATCTTTGTGGCTGTTACTGGGTATAGTGGTAAAAGCTGCTCTGGACTAATACCAACAGCTGTAACTACGCCTCCTGGTGGTGTTGGCAGTGAAACCTCAACTTTAGGCTTTACAAGATCCTCTACAATACCCTCATAGACAATTCCTCTGCCACCATCAACCGTGATCTCTGTACCTGTCACTATAGCCTTCGTGGCGTTACCAGTGCCAACAACACATGGAATACCAAGTTCTCTACTAACTATTGCTGCATGACTCGTCATGCCGCCTTCATCTGTTACAATGGCGGCAGCTTTCTTCATTAATGGAACCCAGTCAGGATCAGTCATTCTCGTAATAAGTATGTCGCCCTGCTTAAACTCCATAGCTTCAGGGCTTTTTGGGTTAAAGAGGACTCTCGCAATACCAGCAGCTACACCAGGACTAGCTGGTAATCCCCTAACGACTACTTTAGCCTCAGATAATTTAACAATCTTCTTAACTAGTGGAACTACAGTTGTTGTCTGTTTTTCAGCTTCTTTAGCTTTCTTTATACTCCACACAGTCTCAGGTCTAGCTTGAACTATAAAGACATTTTGCGGGAACTGTAGATCGGCATCTACAGCCCACTCAATATCCATGTGTCTACCATAGTGCTTATATATAAGCTCACCAAGCTCTGCAAGTCTCTTAACCTCCTCCCTAGTTAATGAGGGGGCTTCTGGCCTAGCTATTTTAGCTAGAGGAGCTGATGATTCTACTCCCTCCTCACTAATCCACGCCTGTTTCTCCTCATCCCAATGGAGGTGTACATTTCTCCCAATTGAGGGATCAAATGTCACCATGAAAGTCTTTTTATTAATCTTCTCCTCAATTATTCTAAAAGAACCCCTCTCTACGATAAATTCGTCTGGTATAACTTTACCTCCAACGACTGCTTCTCCAAGACCCCATCCACTCTCTATAACAATCACATTCTCATCGCCTGTAACAGGGTGAAGTGTGAACATTACACCTGCAGCTCTACTGTTAACCATTTTCTGTACTGTTACACTCATATGTGTTCTCTCGTGTGGTATACCATGGGCTACTCTATAAAATGTAGCCCTAGCTGTGAAGAGACTTGCCCAACACCTCTTAACATACTCTACAACAGCGTCAGCTCCATAGACATTTAAATACGTGTCTTGTTGTCCAGCAAAGCTAGCTTCTGGCAAGTCTTCAGCTGTTGCACTGCTTCTAACAGCTACTCTCAGCTTACTTGGCTCTATGTTTAACTTTTTAGCGAGGTCGTGGTAATATCTCCTGATCTCCTCTTCGATCTCCGGTGGCATTTGCTGAGCTAATATCATCTCTCTAATCCTCCTAGTAGTCTCTTCAAGCTCTTTAGTATTATTAACATCTAGTTTCTTCAACATTTCATATATTTTCTCACTAAGACCTGTCTTCTCAAGGAAGTACCTAAAAGCATAGGCTGTTATGGCAAAACCCGGTGGTACCGGTATACCTACAGCCATCATTTCCCCTAAATTAGCATTTTTACCTCCAACTAAAGGTGTATCTTCTTTTCTAACTTCTTCAAGCCAGAGTACAAATCTATTCTCTTTACTAATCAACTAGAATCACACACAACTTTTTACGAGTTATAATGAAAAGAGGGGGTTATAAAAATAAGGAATATCATCCACCCGTATTTAATCGGCGTTTTTCACACTTCATAGAGCTCACGTCTTTATTACTAAAGAGTGCGTTGTCTTCGATGGCAACAGGTCATTCTAATAGTTATTTCTTCGTGACTAATATTCATAATTTTAACAAACATATCAATTTACACTAGCTCTAAGTGACTGAAATCAAAAAAATGTTTAATTAAAACAATAATAGAGAGCTTTTAAACTTAATTTAATATTTACTTTTAGTACTTTTTTCAAGTCGTTTAATAAAGTCTACATAAACACTAATGCTCTTCTTTAGATCTTCTAGCTCAATGTATTCATCTGGTTTATGAGCTACGCCTACAGTACCAGGACCATAGGCAATAGCAGGTATACCTACAGATGTGTAGTA
This sequence comes from Desulfurococcaceae archaeon, assembly GCA_020833225.1. Taxonomy (GTDB): domain Archaea; phylum Thermoproteota; class Thermoprotei_A; order Sulfolobales; family Desulfurococcaceae; genus UBA285. The sequence continues at coordinate 423 of JAJHQS010000004.1, read as the reverse complement.
TTTTAGATCTAATCCACCAACACATATAGTAGTTTTAGGTTCTAATCCTAGAACACTTTTTACGGAAGTTTTTAATAGTCTTACCAGTAATGAGTCTTCGGGCGTGTATGCTGGATTAGACTTTTCAATAAACTCTACACTAGTAATCATACCTAGCTCACCACTTACACGGTTAGCTAATTGCTCAATTTCATTAACTACATCTTCTACACGCTCCTCTATAATAAGCCTTCGATCTACGCTAAAACCAGAAACACCTGGCACAATGTTCACTGCTCCAGGCGATATCAATACACCACCTGGATTTATTGTCGGCTTAGTAGCATTAGGGTCTTCATAGATATACTTACTAATCCTAGAGCTTAGTAATTTGCGATATTCTTCTATGAATCTACTTGCATATATTAACATTTTCTCAAAAGC
>JAJHQS010000067.1 GCA_020833225.1 Desulfurococcaceae archaeon | reverse complement strand
GATATACCAGCTAGATTACACACATGGGATTTTTACTTAGTTATTCAAGGATATTTAGTTAAAACCTCGTGGAGTAGTAGTATAAATGGTGTTAAAGTAAATTTCATAGTTTTTGAATATAATAATCAAAGTAGTGTATTAGCATATACAATAATCCCAGTTATAATTAAAACTAAAAGTAGAGACTTTAATCTATATACTAGAGTATCACTATTCAATAGTGGAAGTATTAATGTTACAAGTGAACTTAATAGTATTTTCTACTCAATTATACTAGAACACTTGAGTGAACAAGGTTTTAGAGATATAAGTGGATTATTAAATACACTCTCTCATAGTTTAATTTATATACTCTGCGTTTTCTTACTATACTCTGTAATAGTGCTTATCTATAAGTATAAAGTTAGAGGTGTATTTTTTAAGTGGAGAGTAAGCAGTTAGATTTTGATGAAGTTTCAAGAGAGATCAGGGATGTAGTTTCAACAATATCTAAAATCTACGTGGGTAAATCAGATCTAGTTAAACTCTGCATAGCTGCCCTCTATAGTGGGGGTCACATATTAATTGAGGGTCTTCCTGGAACAGGTAAAACACTATTAGCTAAAGCTATTGCTAAAACTATTGGTGGTGTTTATAAACGTGTTCAAGGACACCCAGATATATTGCCGAGTGATATAATAGGCTTCCACGTATATAGAGTTAGTGGAGAGAGAATATTTATAGAGGGGCCAATTTTCACTAACATCTTACTCTTTGACGAGCTCAATAGAACACCAACTAGAACTCAAGCAGCACTATTAGAAGCTATGCAGGAATTACAAGTTACAGTAGATGGTATAACGTATAAATTACCAAGACCACTCATGGTTATAGCTACACAAGTACCTCATAAATATGCTCGCGGAGCATACGAGATCATGGAGACACTGGCAGATAGATTTGCAATTTCAGCACCAAGTTACTATAACCCACCCGAGGAGGAAGTTGAAGTTGTTAAGAAGGCAGACCATATTTTAACTGTCCCAGTAGAGCAAGTTACTACACCTCAGAGAGTAGATCTTATTTCTAGGAGGATACATGAAATAGTTCATGTGAGTGACTACGTAGTAGACTACATGGTTAGATTAATCAACTATGTGAGATATCATCGTGCAGTAGCTTATGGACCATCACACAGGGCAACAGTACACTTACTTGGAGTGAGTAGAGTTATGGCTTTAATAGATGGTAGAGATTATGTAATACCTGATGATGTTAAAAAGATCTTTAATTCCATTGTGATTCATAGATTTAAATTAAAAGAGGAGTTTGAACTTGAAGGTGTAACACCAGAGGGTGTTATTGAAGAGGCTTTAAAAAATGTTCCAGTTCCAAAGTAGATATGTAATACTACTAGTACTACTAGTTCTCGTAGTATGCACGATCTTAGTGAGATTTCAAAGTAATCTATATATGTATATAGTGCTAGTAGTAGCCTCTATCATAGTTTTAAATATCACACTTATAGTTCCAAGTGAGCTTAAATATCGTGGCTTATTAATCACTTATTGTAGTTATACTCTTTTTATAAGTATACTTGGTATTTCTAATCTCCTAGGAGTATTTGAATACTTAGTAGATGTAGTCTACATAGTACTAGTACTCTTAGTGTTAACAGTATATCATAGTAATAGAGATCTATGTGAAGTATTAACAAAATATACTCCACTATTCCTATTAATCTCAGTGATCCTGGGTTTATATGTGGGTTTAAAATATCCTCTTAGATATACTCTACTAGTATTATTAGACACATTTACAGCAATTATAGTTATATCTAGTGAGAAAAATCCCATTATAGGATTTATAATTAGCCTATTATTCTTCACAATACTCTATATTACACCTATTACTATATTAAACACTATAATGTTTATAATAGTGTTCTCTATGTATGTGGCGAGAGCAATATTAATACTCTACAGGAGAATAATTAATCTTCGCACACTACTACTTCTAGATATCTTATTGAGACCTCTACTGGTGAGTTATTTGTGAATATGCGTTTACTAGTTTTAGGATTAAATATACTAGTAGTCTCTATTCTACTCGTAGTGTATGGTATTTTAATTGGTGATAATGGTTTAGTTGGTATAGCTCTCTCAACTAGTATTATTGGAGGAGTACTCGTAGTTTATAGTACTACGCCACAAGATCCCTCGATAACAGCTCTTATGAGTTATAGTGAAATATTAACTAATGCCATAATAAGTACTCTCGAAGACCTAGATCTCTTAGAGTCACAAATATGTGTTATTAAGAGAGGTAATCATGCATTATTAGTTTACTCTAAAAACCCTTGTCCTATTGAAGTAGACCCAGGAGTGGGTTTTACAAGTGGATCTCCATATCTAGCTATACCTTTAAAAACTCTTATTGAGTTTTCAGAGAGCTCAAGTGAAACCACGAGTACTCTATTAGAGAGAGCTTTAACAACACTACTCATTGAAGAGTACTCAGCGTGTAGGAGTGTGAGAGTTGAAGAAGAAGGTGGCTTTTATAGAGTATATATTAATGGACTCATAGAAGTACTTAAACAATACTTAGAAAAGCCCATAGACCCCTATACATTATTAACTTTAATGGCTGCCTCGATAGCTTTAACCACTAGGTGTGTGAGACTTGTTGATAAGAGAATTATGCCTGATAGTATACTGCTAATTATAGGTGTTGAGCATAGTGCAGAAAAGACTTAACTTACTAATAACTACGTATACTCTATTAACAGTTATTTCAGTTATAAGTCTCTACGTACTCGGTGAGAAGAGAGTAGATGTATATGTATCATTAAATATTTTAGCATACTATGTATCATATGCTACACTAAGACCTACAATTATAAATAGAGCTGTGAGATTTCTCAACATAGCTCTCTTCATAGTATTTACTATAATAGTGTCTTTTAGAATATATGAGGTGCTTACTTCGTGAATTACTATAAATTACTTATCATATTAATTCTCCTAATACCATTATTCTCAGTACTAAGAGTAAACACTGAATTAGTTGAAGAGAACCCTCAACCCATATCTGATTGCACATATCTAATAACAATACTTGAGAAGACAATTAACTACACTACAACACTAGACTACGCTGGTGAATTAGTAGCATATATAATGCTAAATACACCTATAGATCCTAGTTTACAAGCTCTTCACAGACAAGTTTACAAACTCATAGTAGATTACTACATAGCTGTAAATTCTACAAGTATTAGCATAGATCTATTAAGAGATATTTATCGTGAAATTGACACTATAGTGGAATATACGCGTAAACTACAAGCTTGTTCACGAAGCCCTGAAGTAGCAAATGTTAGAGCTCGTATAGAGTTGAAATTAAGAGATTTAAAATCTAGACTCGAAGAACTCATAACACTACATTCTACAAGTTCTCAACAGGTCTCAGTATATATACTTGAGAAAATATATGAGCCTAGTGAAGAGGTATATGTGCAAGTAGTGCTCTTAAATAACACTTGTAGTGTTAATACTATTTCACTACTATATCGAGACATAATTATTGAGACTAATAGTTTTAATTGTAATGGCTC
>JAJHQS010000031.1 GCA_020833225.1 Desulfurococcaceae archaeon | reverse complement strand
AATGAACAAGTTGAAGAAGAGGAGTTAGCAACTGATCTCAGGACTAAAGTAGAACTTGTTAAAGGGAATATCGCAGCACTACTAGCACTAGATAATATACTAGCACAGAGAAAGTAGTGTGAAAAACACATAAACCTAGAGATATTGAAGAAGCCTTAGCACCTATATTCTCATAAATACTTCAATTAATAGGGGATATTTCACTAATCTAATATTGAATAATCTTCTCTACTAATAATGTTTTCACATCAAGGTGAGTGAACTTGTGTTTTACAGGTGTTATTCTCAATCCTCGTAGACAACAAATACCAGAACTAGTTGTTAAGAGGTTACATAGAGAGATAATGGAAAATCCCCATGGATTCTACATTTACGCAGTTAATCCAGAGGTTTATGTGAGAACACTTGATATTGATGAGTTTAAATCGCTGTTTAGTAGAGTGCTTAGTCAGAGGCCTTTAGCTGTTCACTTTCACTTTAGATATGCGAGTGTAGGTGTTATTAGTGTTGAGAATGTGCATGGCTGGAGAATAGGAGATTACCATGTTACTCATAATGGATCTGTGTGGGCTTATATTAACGAGAGAATACTCTGCGATTCATTAAAATTAATTATGCAAGCAGAATTCCAAGAATACCTATTTAATAAACAATGGAGTGAACTCTACAAATATATCGTAGAGAAGGGTTTCTATGGAGTAATGTTCATTGTAAATAGAGATTTCAGCGAAATCTACGCTGTATCCATGGGTAAAAGCGTAAAGTATTACCAAATAGAAGAAGTAACATATGCAACCAGTGGAGAACTATTAGTAGGTAGAGAGCTAAAGAGCGTTAGAAGAGAAAACTATATCAACGGAGTTTTTCAAATAACCCACAACAAAGCCAAAATACTGATTCAAAAAGAAGTCTAAACTTAGATTTGAGAAAGATCTTGATATTATCTCTATAGGCGTGTAGTGAAATATCTATTCTATTTTAATCCTTAGCATAAGTGAGGAATGTAGCCAGCTATAGTGAAGATTATTACATCTTTTTCCTCCCCTGAAACGAGTCTACAGTATTTACTTCAACACGATCATCTCCTAAGATTTCTTTAATATGATCTCTTTGAGCTATATGGAGTTGTTACACGGTAAAGCTCAATGAACTGCTTGTCGAGTAAAGCTTGTGAGCTGTGAATGTTATTCGCTAATGATCCATATGCCTGTATATTTTTGTATTATTTCCTTTTTATTTAGAATATCTGAGTCAAAAGTGACAAATAGTTTTACATGTTCTTTCTCAGCTAATTGGATTATATATGTGATATGGAGAAGATCTAGTGTTCGTAGCTTTAGCTTAGCAGCTAGATTAATTGCCTCAGAGAATTTGTGAAATAATTTCAGTTCTCCTATACTTGTTAATTTAACCTCATCTGAAAATATTTGGATAGGGAGAGATTGAAGGCAATAAGTGACTGTTAATCGTAATTTGCCCTCATAATCCATAACTTCCTCTATACCTGGGGGAAGTCGGTATTTTTGAATGTTTCTAGAGAGCCACGAATATAATTCTACTAATGTGAGAGCTGAAGCGTAGAGCTTGTTTTTCTCTTTTAACTTCTCTATGACTTTTACTGCTTTGTCATGGTGAGGATCTCCTTCGATACAATATGCTATGATCACAGATGTGTCTAAGTAAGACATGTATTATTATTCACGCTCTTCTTTAGATATGTGTATAGAGTTAAATCCTGGTAGTGCTTTTGGATTTGTTTTTAACTTAGCCATTATTTTAACCATGTAGTTTACTAGTTCATCTCTATCTACATTATTTTCTCCTAGCCATCTAAGTGTTAAAATAACACCGTAATCTCTATATTGTATATGATCGATTAGTTTCAACCAAAGCTCTAAAGCATCCTTGGCTGAAAGATCTATTGTAATCTTTACTACAGTGCCATAGAGATTGTCATTATATGTATCTATACTACATACAACGTCTTTTCCCAGTAATTTAGCTATTAAACTCGTAATATAATTTCTTAGTATATGTTGAACCGTGTTGATAGAAGATCTTTTGAGCTTTCTATCGCTCATTTCTCTAACATAATCAAAGTAATATGAGAATTGTTCAAGCTCAGAGCTAGGTCTTATTATAAATTCTGTGTAAGGTTCTATAATCCAGTTGAAAGTATTTGACATGCTTTTACACCTCTTGTAGTAATCTTCTTAAAATATTTTCTATATTTTTTATAAAATTCACGATTTTAGATCTCTCCTCTCTATATATCACTGTAACTCTGTACAAATACTCTTTACTACTTACTTTATATGAACTAAAAATAGGAAATACTCTTAAATGAAACCATTTACTTGATGTTGGTTCTTCACCTTCACTAATAAAGCCTCCTTCTATTAACCTTAAATCAAAACCCAGTAGATCTCTAAAAGCATACTTAATATCTGTAAATTTAGGTTTAAGAAAAGCTATCGCTGTAACAATTACTTCGTATGGGATAAGTGCTTTTTGAATATCTATGTTTAATTCCTTAAGACAATCTTCAACTTCATTTAAGACGTAAAGAACCTCTTGAGGATTTGGACTTTCAATACCTAAAGTTCTTCTTCCGAAATTATAATCTATTCTTACAGTCCCCTTACCAGCAATAACATCGGGAGGTTCAAGAAAACCAATAGTTGCCCCTTCAAGCGTTGGTTTAACGCGAGCGGTAATATACCCCTTTCCCGCAAGCTTATTAAGCAACATAGGGATATCAGGGTCAAGCATGAAGACCGTGGCTACACGGACCTGTAAAATCGATAACCAACTCATATTTCTCAACCTCTATATATTTAATACATTTAATACTTTAAATGAATGAATATTATATTCAATACCATGCATTAAACAACAATTTCATGTTCTTCATACTATCTATTACTTGTAGCACTTTGTTTCTCATATGAAATATTCTACGTTTGCCTCTTTTTCGCATTGATCTTAACTATTATTTCATCCCATTAAGTAACAAACCTAAATGTTATTTCATCTTCTTTAACTATGTTTTTTCATGTTTCTAAGCATGTTTTTTCATTCTCCCTTATTCTCTTAACTACTCGTTAACTTTTCTGCTGAAAGGTTAGATCTTTGGCTTTACTCTAGAGATAGAGGTCCTTTGGGTTCTCATTTAAGTACCTTTAATGTTACTTTAGCTTTTCATCAGATGCCATACCATTAGCGTTTTTCTGAAAGGGGGGAAGAGCACGTCTGGATTCGCTAAGGTGTGTCTAAGAACTCCTAATAAGCTTTCTTAGGTGTTTTTGGCTTTCTTCGCTGAGACCTCTAATATGCACTCGGTAGATTCGATGAGTTCTTGGAGGGGGATTCCATGGCTTGTCTCTTTTCTCAAGTAGTTTATTGTTGATGGTGGTAGGTGTATGAAGCCTGCTAGAGCTTTAGATTCGAGTCCATATCTCATGATCAAGTATGCAGCTGTGTTGCAGAGGTATAGCCCTGTGTGTAAACTTGGCTTTACTGGTAAACCTCTTTTCACTCTGCACTCCTCTAAGATCTCTTGGACTGGGAGCGTGGTGTAAGCAACTAGGGGGCCTTCACTATCTATTGCCTCGTAGTTAGCGACATAGCCTTCTATATCTGGCTGCGTAAAGAAAGCCCTGTTTACCGCCACTAGCTCTACATCAACAGTGTGTGTCGCGGGATTTAAGCCAAGACCAATAACCACAATTGGCCTAGTAGTGTAGAGAGCCTCGCGGAGTACTGCCTTAACAGCCCTAAAAGACACTGGTAACACAAGCCCCCTAACCCTCAACCCTTCAACAACGACTCCATCAAGCCTCCTAGCGACTTCACCACTAGGATTATTCCAGTAGCCACCATAGTAACTAAACCCAGCTACAAGAGCCTCCAAAACAACCACCATAAGTTATATGGAGAATGAGGGAAAACTATTATATTAAACACTACACATTCACAAAGGTTTAAGACAACGCGTGGTGAGAGGTAAAAACATGAATAGAACACTAAGCACATTGACCTCAGTGAACTTAGACTTTGAAACAACAAGACACCATAGTAATCTCGCCGATAGACGACGAGGTCCTAGTAAGTAATAACATTAGACCTCGAGAACGCAAGTAAGAAAGGCGGGAATAGGCAGACTTCTCTTCTAGCACAGAGCCGATCGCGGAGTTGCTAGTAGAGAAGGGCTCGACTTAAGAGACATATTCGAGGTAATGTGATATCCCCGTAGACATGTCAAGCACAGAGCCGGTATTACTTCTACAAGCCCTAATGGTCTTCTCCACGCCTCGTCTAAGAGCTTTTAAATGAGGACCAGCTATTATTAAATTAGTGGTGGTTATATGAGCAAGAAGAAAGAGGAGAAAAAAGAGCTTAAAGAGGAGGAGAAGAAAAAGACCTCAAAGTGCAAAAAGTAAATTAAACCCTCCCGGAATTTTTAGATTTTACCTCATTCAGAGTAAATTCGAGTTTAACTCTCTGTTAATACTTATATCCACAGATTTAACTGATAACTCGTGTATGAGGGTTTTGCAGGAGTATTCCCTCTCCTAGGAAACCTCTACACTCTAGAATTCTATGCTCTTAAAACTCTATTTAAGTTTTTGATTTAAATTAGGTGAATGAAGTTACTATTATTATGGTGCTTACTTTGAGCCTTATAGAGTTAAAAGAGAAGATTTTACGCCTGCTCAGGGAGGATGAGGAGTTTAGATTAGCTGTTGCTGGGTTAATTGGGCTTGATGTTATTCTAAGTGAGCTTAGGAAACTACGTGAGGACTTCCATTACTTTATGAAGGAGCAGGAGAAGAGGTGGGAGGAGAACAATAAGCGCTGGGAGGAGAACAATAAGAGGTGGGAGGAGAATTGGCGTAGATGGGAAGAGAATACTAAGAGATGGGAAGAGGCTTACAAGAGATTTGAGGTAATAGAGAAAACTCTATTAGAACACAGTATGTTGTTGAGAAACTTGGAGAAGAGGGTTTCTAGAGTAGAACTTGAAGTTGGCGCTCTCTCAGAGATCACACTGACAAGGTATATCTGGGATGACTTAAGAGAAGAACTTAGACTACGAGGTGAAGAGGTCATTGCGAGAGTGAGGAATGCTAAGGTGAATGGGTATGAGGTAGATCTACTCGTTGAGACAAATAAAAACATCTACATTGTCGAGGTAAAAGTCAAACCAACAAGAAAACACATAGATAATCTCTTAAAGAAGATTAAAGCTATACAAGAAAAATATAAAAAACCAGTAATACCAATATTAGCAGGCACAATGATAGGAAACGACGTAGAGAGATACGCAGAAAGCAGAAACATCAAGATATACAAATACTAATTGCTAACACCGCTCTTACTCAATATTAGGTTTAAACTCTCTTAATGAGTCCACTATCTTCTCCACAACGCTATTGAAACTATTGCTGAAAAGCTTAACTTAAAGGAATCCGCTTCATAGTGAAAATCATCTTTTACCTCCACATAGAGAGTTTTAATGTCAACATATATATTGATAAACCAATAATTAGTTCATTTATCACCAGTCAATAGTCTCTAACGTTAAATCACAGTTGTGCCAAATATATAGTGTCTTTTATGCTTCTCGCCTAGATCACTCTTTGAAATCTCTTTCACATCTCCCTCAAATAGTCTGCTGTATAGCTCATTTATAAAGCATTAAGCTAGTGGAGCATTTTTCAAGCCAGAGTACACATAGCTGAGTACTATGAGTACTATGGGAGTGAAATATGTATTTAATTCCTTTTGAAATCAAAAGAATTTTATATATGAACAGGTTTTCTTTACGTTAGATAAGCTCATTTTTCAAGGGGGTTTAAACAAGACATATTTGCTTATACCATTATTACTAGTATGAGTGGTGATATTAAATGCAGGGAGAAGTAGATAAGATTGTTATAGGAAGATATATTATAACTCTTGATGAATTTAATCGCGTTATTTCTAAAGGAGCTATTGCTATTAGAAATGGTATTATAGTAGATGTGGGCGAGTATGAGGAGGTCTTGAGGAAATATAGGGCTGAAGAAGTTATTGAGAGAAAACATCATGTAATTATTCCAGGCCTATTAGATTGTCATACACATACACAGCAATACTTACTTAGGTCAGCTATAAGTGATATAATGTTACAACTACCACCTATATGGACTAAAGTACTAGTACCTTTCGAGAGAACTATGGGAGAAGATCTTGCAAGGTTATCCACGCAGGCGAGTATAGTGAATATGTTGAAAAACGGCATAACATATTTTATAGAAGCAGGAGCACCATATCCAGAGATCTTAGCTCAAGAGGTTTTAAAAGCTGGGATCAAGGGTGTCATTACCTATGCTACTTACAATATAGCTGATGATAAAGTGGCTGAAACTTGTGAAGTATTAGAGAAAATTAGAGAGCTCTATGAGAGATATAGTGGTAAAGTACATATATGGATGAGTATTAGGCAAGTTATGATGGCTACAGAAGACTTAATTGACAACGTTATAGAGCTAAGTAGGAAATATAGCGTAGGACTCACATTACACCTAAGTGAGTATCAAGGTGAAGTAGATTATACACTCGCCAAGTATGGGAAGAGACCATTAGAGTACATGTTAAATAAAGGTATTAGCGACATTAAGCCCGTAGTAATAGCTCACGGAGTATTTTTCTCCCCAAATGAAATTGAATTAGTAAAGAAATATGAACTAGGTATTTGCTGGTGTCCCACTGTAGATGCATGGTTAATGGGGCTACATTGGGCAGGTTTTACAAATATCAATAATATAAAACTGGGAATAGGCAGTGATGGAGGAGCTTGGGGTAAAATAGACTTATTACACGAGGTTAAAGTTGCCAAGGCTCTAGGTAAAGCCGTAGCTAACGCTATAACCTATTTTAAAGCAGGCTTAGACTCAACAACGTTATTAAACATGATAACAGGCTCTAAGGGCTCTATTGTTGGAGAAAAAATAGGGAGGATAGAGAGAGGTTATGCAGCAGATCTTGTAATACTAGATTACAAGTCTACTAAAATACTACCTATACACAACCCAATAGACCTAGTAGTAAATTACTTAGAGGGAGATAATGTTACAGATGTCTTTATCGATGGGAGATTAATAGTAGAAAATGGCAAAGTAACCACGATCGACGAGGAGAAAATAACAGAAGAACTCCTCAATAGAGAAGATGAAATAAGAGAAGTAGTGAGAGGCCTCATAAAGAAACTTAAAATAACTCAAACTCCCACTTAAGATATTGAATGTAACATGCCTCAACATTACTAACATGCCATTCTAATATATAGTAAATTCTAGTTCTAGAATTTAGTGTTATTGAGTTTTAACAATAATTAATAACTCTACTCTATAGAATATCCAAATGCATTAATTAGTGTGATGAAGATGTCATAATGAACTACTTGACGACATATTGTTCTCGAGCACGATATAACTAGTTAAGTTTATAAGGTTAGGTTTTTATAACACAACACATAAAATAAGAGGCTTGATGGTAATGGGTTTGTCGAGAAGTCTTTCAATAATTCTAGTGATAATTGTAGTGGTAGCTGCGATCGGCATTCTAGTGGTATTTGTTTCTCAACGAGCTACACCAACTACAACTACTCCAACACAACCACCTACAAGATCGGTTAGTGCAGCTGTTGTTATTAGGAAACGGGGAGATCTTGGGTTTAATGATCTTGCATGGATCGGAGGTGAATTAGCGAGGAAGAATCTAAATGCATCAGTAGAATACTTTTACTATGAAAATGTTCCTCAAGCTCAATGGCTCTCTTTCCTCGAGAACATAGTGAAGAAAGGCTTTGATGTAATTATTGTAGTAAACTTCATGATGGCGGAGCAAGTTGCTGAGTTAGCAGATAAATATCCAGAACAGAAATTTGCAATAATAGATGCTGTAGTAGAAGGAAAGCCTAATGTAATGTCAATAGTTTTCAGGGAGAACGAGGGATCAGCCCTAGTTGGAGCTCTGGCTGGGTATTTAACGAATAGCAGTACTGTTGGTATTGTATTAGGAATGGATATACCACCACTATGGAAGTTTGAAATAGGCTATAAATTCGGTATACACCACGTTATGAATGAAACTGGAAAGAATATTAGAATATTATGGGTGTACCTTGGGACTTTTGGAGATCCTAGTAAGGGTAAGGAGGCAGCACTTTCAATGTTACAAGAGGGTGCTGACATAATTTATCATGCAGCTGGTGAAACAGGGCTTGGAGTATTTGACGCTGTTTACGAATATTCACAGAAAACAGGTAGAAAAGTATACGCGATTGGTGTTGATACTGCGCAGGAGTGGGTTCGTCCAGGTTACATAATCGCCAGCATGATGAAACACGTAGACGTAGCCGTGTATAAAGCGATTGAAGACGTTTACTCAGGTAATTTCAAGGGAGGAGTAATATCTCTTGGTATTAAGGAAGGAGGTGTAGATATAAGTAGGCCTGAAGACATTAAAAACATGATTGACATAGCAGTATCACTAAAACTCATGAGTCAAGAAGAAGCAGATAAAATATATAGTGAAATATTACAATTGAGAAACTCTATACCTAGCGACGTATGGGACAAGGTTATGCAATTAAGAAATAAGATTATAAATGGAGAAATAAGCGTCCCAATACCCACATCAGATACAATTACACAATTAAGAGAAATATATGGGTAATATAGATTTACAAAGACTACTCAACTTTTTAAATGCTCCATAATCTCTCCTTCAATAGATTTTAGGTGAATGCTTACGTGGAAAAGCCTTTTGTGGAAATGGTAAATATACATAAAGTTTACCCAGATGGTACAATAGCTCTTAGGGGGGTAGATCTAGAGATTTATGAGGGGGAAATACTAGGCCTTTTAGGTGAGAATGGAGCAGGCAAAACTACGTTAATGAAAATTCTTTCAGGTCTACTTAAACCAACAAAAGGGGTTATCAAAATACATGGGGATATAGTTGAGTTTAAGAGTCCTAAAGACGCGTTAAGATATGGAATAGGAATGGTACATCAACACTTTACTCTAATACCCAATTTGACAGTATTAGAAAATATAGTCTTAGGTTATGAACCTAAAGTGAAAGGATTATTCATAGATATGTCTAAAGCTGTTGAGAAATTAAAGAAGCTGATGGAATTAACCGGGTTTAAACTAGATCCCTATGTTCAAGTGAGCTCATTACCCGTGGGTTTTAAGCAGATGGTTGAAATCTTAAAAACTCTTTACAAAGACGTAAAATTACTAATTCTCGATGAGCCTACATCATCTCTCACACCAATAGAAGTTAAACAATTTTTTAATGCCTTGAGAAAACTCAAAGAACACGGGGTTACTGTAGTATTTATTACACATAAGATCAAGGAGGTTTTAGAAATAACTGATAGAATAGTTGTATTGAGAAAAGGAAGAGTTGAAGGAGTAGTTAAAACAATAGAGGCAAACCCACCTCTACTAGCTAAAATGATGATTAAATTAGAGTCTAAACCCTTATTAAAAACTAAGCACGCACCAGGTAGTGATATCTTAATAGTTGAAGACTTATGGGTTAGAGGAGATGATAATAGATATGCTGTTAAAGGAGTTTCATTTAAAGTTAGAGAAGGAGAGATCTACGGGATTATTGGTGTTGAAGGTAGTGGGCAGAAAGAGCTTGTAGAAGCTATTGTTGGTTTAAGACCATATGAGAGAGGGAGAATAATAATTGACTCTAAAGATAAACTCCTCGCTTATATTCCGCCAGATAGGACTATAGAGGGATTAGTACTCGAAATGAGAGTATATGAAAATAGTGAACTAGGTATACATAGGTTTTTCACGAGTAAAGCCTCGATCATTGATATGAAACGTGTTATAGAACATTGTAAAAAACTTATTGAGGAATACTCTATAATCGTACCCGACATTAAAGCACAAACAAGATTTTTGAGTGGTGGTAATCAACAAAAATTAGTTGTCGCTAGAGAATTGAGTAAAGGATCTAAACTCATTATTGCTGTAAATCCGACAAGAGGACTTGATATAGAGGCGACAAATAGTGTTAGAAGACTTCTACTTGAATTACGTGAAAATAACAAAGCTGTCTTATTAGTCACATCTGATATTGATGAAGCCTTAGAAGTCTGTGATAGAGTTGGAGTGATCTTTGAAGGCAAATTAATTGGTGAGGAATTAGCAGAGGCTCTCACAGAGGAGAAACTTGGATTACTCATGGGAGGTGTTACAATATCTTGATTAAAGGCTCTCTAGAACAATTTTTTACATCTGTACTAGCAGTATTTATCGGCTTATTAATTGGCGCAATTATATTATGGATAACTGGTTACAATCCGCTTACCGCATATGGGCTCCTCGCTAAGAGCTCTCTTGGCGATCACCACTCAATTATTGAAACCCTCAACGCCATGACGCCTATAATTTTTACAGGATTAGCGGCAGCCGTGATGTTTAAGTCAGCACTATTCTTCATAGGTATGGAGGGGCAATTATATGTGGGGGCATTATTTGCTTTTATAGCCGGTTATATGATACAGCTACCTCCAATAATACACATGGCCATAGCACTTCTAGCTGGCGGGTTAGGTGGATTGTTGTGGGGTCTAGGTCCTGGTTATTTAAAAGCTAAATTCGGCGTAAATGAAACAGTGATCTCTATTATGCTTAACTGGGTAGCAATATATCTAACTGACTATGTCGTTTTATATGTTTTCCCCGACCCCAAGGCTACGATAACTAGAACATATAAAATATCGCCTACAGCAGTGCTTCCAAGAATAAGTTCAAATTTACCACTCAATTGGAGCTTTATCTTGGCAGTTTTAACAGCCATATTAACTGGTTTTATTCTCTATAAAACAACAACTGGGTATGAAATGAGAGTTGTAGGGTTTAATCCGCGTGCAGCACGTGTGGCTAAGATCAATGTTGAGAGAGTGTATCTTAAGACATTTCTCTTCTCAGGCTTTTTAGCAGGATTAGCTGGCTCTTCAATGATCCTCGGAGTCTTCAACTCCATACCTTATAGGTTTTCGCCGGGATATGGTTGGGATGGTATAACAGCAGCTTTAATTGCACAAAACAACCCATATTTCGTTTTAATTTCATCTCTACTCTTAGCAGTACTTCGCACAGGATCTTTTGGAATGATGGTTGGAATTGGTGTTTCAAGCGACTTAATCCTAGTTATTCAGGGAGTTGTTCTCGTTGCGGCTTCAACGCCAGGTGCATATAGTTTGATAACTAGGTATTTAAAATCCTGGAGAGGCGTTAAGACATGAACATTGGTCTCATAATTTCCCTCCTCAGCTCAACTTTAAGACTAGGTACTCCTATAGCATTAGCAGCGTTAGGCGAATTAGTTACTGAGAAGTCTGGGGTAGTAAATATAGGTATAGAGGGCATAATGATAATAGGCGCGTTTTTCTCGGTTGTAGCTACTTATATTACTAATAACCCTGTTGTAGGGGTCTTAGTAGGAATTATTGTAGGTATATTATTTGGAGCTTTACACGGATTATTAAGCGTATACCTATATGCAGGCCAAATAATTACCGGTATAGGTGTCACTATTCTAGGCTATGGATTAACAAACGTTGGAAACGCAATAATATGGGGTCAACCCGGCTTCTCTGTTGGTGTGTCAACAATACCCAGTATTATTATAAGAGTTGACGGTAATGTATTTAGTTTAAGTCCCATAACTACTTTGACACTGTTTTTAGCGATACTACTACATTTCATATTGAAATATACCTGGATTGGTCTTAGATTAAAGAGTGCTGGCGAAGATCCTGAGGCAGCAGATGTAGCTGGAATCAATGTATTTAGACTAAGAACTCTAGCTTCAATATTTGGAGGCGCCTTAGCTGGATTTAGCGGTGCATATTTAGGTGTTGATTGGAGTGGTAGATTTATTAGTTATATGAGTGCTGGTAGAGGTTATATAGCCCTAGCCTCAGTAATAATTGGCGGGTGGACTCCACTAGCAACAACTCTCATATCATATGTGTTTGGATTCTTCGACGCACTACAACTCATACTAGCACAAATATATGGTAGACAAATAGCACCTCAAATGTTTCAAATAATACCTTACATAGTAACATCAATAATATTCGTATTCTTCTTTAGAAAGTCTAAGCCTCCAGCATCAATAGCTAAACCATATAAGAGAGAATAACTTCTATGACTCTATAGATGAATAAATGAAAATTATTACAAAATTAAAAATAAAGTTTACTTCTTCCTCATCTTTATTTTTAAATGAGAAGAAGTAGAGTAAGGAAAGTGTAATAAATGCCTAGTTATGGTGAAAATTATTGAGTTATTTCTCAAAACCTCTACACATTCTTGCTAAGCCGGGTGATATAGCTGAGAGAGTTATAGTTGTCGGAGATCCAAAGAGAGCAGAGATCTTAAAAGAGTTCCTTGAAAATCCTAGATTAGTTAATGAAAATCGAGGTTTTTACACCTACACTGGGCTTTATAGAGGGGTCCCATTAACTATAGCTGTCCACGGCATTGGTGCACCTTCTGCTCAGATCGTTTTTGAAGAACTCTCAATGCTTGGAGCCAAGGTGATTGTGAGATTTGGAACAGCTGGTGCCCTTGTAGAGGATCTAGATGTAGGCGATGTTATCTTATCTATTAGTGCTAATTACTATTCTGGTGGATTATATTACCAGTACACTGAACAACCTGTTTGTATAAGTGCTGTAGCAGACTACAACCTACTAAAACACGTAGAGAAATACATGTTGAAACATAACGTAAAATACACAGTTGGAAGCGTTATTAGTGCTGATAGATTTTACATCCCAGTAAAAGAATTTATTGCTTACTGGAGGAAGTTCGGTGTTAAAGCAGTCGAAATGGAGACAGCTATTTTATATATACTTGGAGCAATCAGAGGATATAAAGCACTCTCAACTCTCCTTATTAGTAACAGCCTCGTAAAGGAAACAGGTTATCCAACCGCGATCGAGCTTAAAGAACACGTCTTAGAAATAGCAGAACCCTTACTTGAGGCAATATCAACATTCAAGGATATATAAGAATAGTTGAAAATAAAACATTAAAACATAAAGGTCGTTTTTAAGCTACTCCACTCTACTTTCAAACTCCTATTATTAAACTTTTTTGAGCATTATAATGATATTATATGACGAAGTGTTTAATAACTATGGAGGTGGTTATAATCAGTGTTGTTTAACATTTATCTTGGTGATAAGTGAAATTCTAATAGTAAGTCAAAGCATTTTTCAAAATACTCCTAGCTTCTTCTCTTTATTCCCAAATTCACCTATAGCCATGTTAATATCACTTAAATCAATGCAATAATCACCTCTAACACACCCCCCAAAGACAAAGACCCAGGCTTTCACTTCCCTATTAACAATCTCCTTCACTTCCTCCCCAGCTTCTCCATAGTACTTCAACTTCTCCATAACAACCCTTTAATATCTCATATGCTCGAAAAGCCCTCTCAGCTTCTTCCTCAAAATCCTCATAAATGTAATGCAAAGAAATATAAGCTCTCTCTAAGTCTCTTAAAACAATCTCAGCTCGTGGAGGTCTCACTTCTCTAATTTGAGTAATATGTGCGATGATTGTAGAAGAGCTAGAGTGCTAAATACTCTTCAAGTAAAGATTCTTTCAAGAAGCGGATATGTTAATATAAAGTATGATGAAAATGTTGAACGCGAAGTGGCAATGTTCAGCGTAGATGACATTAATGACGTCATTACGGGGATCACCGCTTATAGCATTGCTACAGCGTTTTCTAGGCTTCTCTTATCAACCTATACTCTCTCACCCCTATTACCAGACAGCAGAGCTGGTATAACACGCACACTATTAAAACCTTTCACAATAGTAAATATGCTTCTTGGTGTTGATGCTGAGTATAGAGATTTATACTTTAGACTTGTTAGATGGTTATATAGAAATCAACACGTTCTTAGTGAAGTTAAGCTTTTTTTGAAGAGCTTGACATAATACCTGAACCCATTTTTAGAGCTGGAGTTTATGATATTGATATAAATACACCATCATAATGCATCAGACCCCTATATACCGAGGCTCTTAGCGCAGAAAATGCAGAGTGCTCGTAGGTATAGGAGGAATGTAGCATATTGTGTATTAAAGTGTAAGAGTAGAATTGACCTTATAGATAGCTTAAATGCTAAGTTTAATCTCTCAATAGTGCTCTAATCACATTTACTTCTTCTCACTCTTTCTAAGCTTCTGCTCCCATCTAAATCTCCATAATCCTCTCCCAAAAGATTCGACTGCTATTTCGAGTTCTTCTGCTAACATATCGCTTATTAAAGATTCATCGGCAATGGGAGATATAATGATGTCTGTTAAAACATCTTTAGACTCTACATCTTCTGTTACAATTTTAACTAGTGCTTTCCTCGGATAAAACCACGCTCGCAATGGTCCACCAGCTGTCTCTAAGATTACTTCGCGTGCTTCTTCAGGAGGCCATAGGTTTAAAGCCTTAGCAGTATCTATTGGTATTATGAGTTGTGGTGTTGGAGCTTCAAATCCACTATTTAATAATGCAATAACATCAACAACTCTATCACTAACCCTTATTCTCAGCTTTAATCTTACCGCCAAATCCTACACCCTTAATCCTTCCAACTCTAGCTATAAAAACATATTTTATCCTGCCAACAAACACCCTGCGTGTTTCAACGCTCAATACAACCTCCCTAAACTATATCTTCCTCAAAGGTAATATAATAGCATAGTTATTCAGACATAACACACCTCTACATTATTTACATATCGTAGTGTAATTATCTACTCCAAGTTTTACCTCTCTAATTCTCCTTGATTAATTGCTGAATTATGTTTACTATTGGAAAAACAATATTTATTAAGCTCTATATTCATTTACTACCTGGTGTAAAATCACGAATTTAGAGGATTTTGAACCGTTTCTCAACAGATGATGGTTCATAGCAGGGCTCCTCACCATCTGCCTCTCAACGGCTGCATCCCCCTAACTACCCTACGGGAGTTGTTTACCCCTAGTCGCCTAGGGGTACACCCACTCCCATCAGGTAATCGGAGTTCATGGATTGTTCATCAACCTCAAGACTTCATCGGCTTCAAACTCCTATCACTATTACTGTATTTGAAGAGAGTTTAAAAACATACTTGTAATATGAGTGTCATAAATGATTATGAAAACTGAAACAGCCTACATAGTATTTACTAGCGATAAGTTCTTTAGTGAGTTAAGGAAGAAACATGGATTAGGGGTTTTTGGT
>JAJHQS010000066.1 GCA_020833225.1 Desulfurococcaceae archaeon | reverse complement strand
GAATACAATCTAAAGAATTGAAAGCACAATGTGCATTAGCTCGTGTAGCAGTATTGCTTTTCTCTCTTCTGGGGCTAGCTTACGAATACAATCTAAAGAATTGAAAGAGCATAACAGACGACGAATGTCATGGCTAGATTCTTTTTCCTGAATACAATAGTAAGAATTGAAAGATCATCAATCACAGTACCACAGCATGAACAGACGTATGCCTGGATACAATAATAGGAATTGAAAGCCTGATGAAGCATTAAAGATTTCTGCTTCACAAATGCGTTGAGAGTACAATAATAAGAATCGAAAAGGCGGAAGACTTAGTTTTAAATTTTAAATATGGTTTAAAGATCAAGGGATCTCCAGATAAGTGGTATATGCCCTTGTTTAATTAGTTTTTCTAATGGTATTTCTTTAAAGCAAGCTATAATATTACCATTTTTACGTATCTCTATCTTAATAGCGTATCTGATAAGAGTCTCGAGGTCTTTGAAATTAGCTATAAGCATTATACAACCTGATAATATAGGGTTCTCAAGAGTATTTCGCTCTTTTTCAATATTCATTATGTCTATGACACCTCGTGGAGTTGCTAATATTGGTGTATGACCGAGGCGGATTAAGTGAATGAAATCTCTCAATAAGCTTGAAATATCGGGACATTCATACCAGGCCCACTCATCTATAGGTCTATGAAGAGCTCTGCACTCAACAGGTGTAAAATTCCTTGCTATAATGTAGATCAAGGGTCATTCACACTAACTCCTATGCACGATAAGGTCAGCATTTTCTAATATTATAATTCTTTTTTCTCCCCGTGAAATTATATTTTTACTAAGACTCTTCCCCCACTTAAACACGCTTGAACACGTTCTTCCTGTAACCCTACATGAGCGACCATTATGTGTTTATTTGGATTCTTCTGCTCTAATCTTTACTTAGGATGAATAAGTTATCGTTAAATGCACTATGCAATAGCACTTTAAATATTTACAAATAGCCCCTGCAAACTGTATGACGTAAACGGCTTAGGGTTCATTGTAAGAACTCTATTGGTTCTAAATCATTTAACAAAAATTCCATGTTTCCCATAAATAATAAATGATATACCTGTTCTAATTTCTTGACCTCTTTACATATACTCCTCTTATACACTATTGAATAAAGTACTAGAGGAGGAAGTAGATAATAAGTAGCAAAGTAGACGTATTTTATATTCTATAATAAATTCTATTCTGTTGACAATATCATTCCTGAAATCTTCTAACTCCTTCTTTCTACTAACATCAGGCATAAGATCTTATAATTTATGAACCGGTTATATAGGACTTATGCATTCCTCAGCGGTAATATTGATGTTTATTCCATAATGACTTTTTCACATATTTGAAACACGATCACTATTAAAAAGTTTCACCCACCTAGACCTTGAGCTAATAGAGTAATACTTACTAATCTATAGGCAAGTTTTATTACATTGTTAGTCATGAAAATAATGCCATGACTTAAGTTCACTATTATGGTGGAATTGTTTTTAATGTGAAGATCTCCTATTTTCTATAGGATCGGGAATTCAAAGTCTCTAACATCACCTTAGAATCTCCAAATAC
The DNA here is from genome assembly GCA_020833225.1 of Desulfurococcaceae archaeon. Taxonomy (GTDB): domain Archaea; phylum Thermoproteota; class Thermoprotei_A; order Sulfolobales; family Desulfurococcaceae; genus UBA285. The sequence goes on along the minus strand of JAJHQS010000066.1, from coordinate 2,209 downwards.
CTCTGAGAGGGCCAATAGTAGGTCCCGCTATTACCTTTAATAAACTTGGCGATTGAATTACTTTATATTCATCATATTCATCTTTAATACAGTTAAAGAGTTTTTAATAAAGTTCTCTAGATATTTCCACCCTATCATAAATCTTTCCAAGTGCCGGCTTTTCTATATGATCCCGTAATCCACTATAACACTTTTAACAAATATTAGAGTTCCAAGATCCTTTATACTATCTATAAGTCTATCAAGAACTACTATAACAGCATTTAGATTAAAATTATAGAGAGGTATTAAACTCATGCAGAATTCTTACAAACGTCTGCATTCTTATTTTGTATTTAAACTAATATGCTGGTTAACCTTGAATAGCTATGAGTAGTGTATTTTCCTTATATTACTCTCCTCTTAACCACTTTATGAACGCATCTAAGCTTATTGGAGATCTTTTAAATGGATTAGCTAGATATATTCCATAATTCCTTGCATCTTCAGCGTATTCAATTATATAGAAACTACTGGTTTTTAGCTCTAGTAGTCCACCACCAACACTTTTACGTCCACCAATGTTTAAACCTATTTCTTTAACAGCTTCAAGTATAGATGCAAGTAATTTTGATGGTGTGTTAGCTCTATCTTCAAGTTCTCCGATCATAACCAACTTTATGGAAGTCCCAATTGGTATAGACTCAATAAGGTAGAGTGCTCCTTCTTCTACGGTAAGTTTCTCCCTGTTTATACCTATTCCTGGTTTTAACATGGTTTCAGCTTGTATAAGAGTATCTAAGAATCTTATACTACCAGCTCGAACGCTGTTTCCAAATAATCTACCTACTGGACAGTAGTATTCTAAATACTGTATAAGAGCATTAATAGGATCTTCTAACATTTGAAGCTCTTCTTCACTATATCCTACTTCTAGAAGAACTTGTTTAACATTAATATGATCAAATATCTTAGTTTCGTCACCTTTAAGTGCAGATTTAAAATCTTCTAACAAGTGCTTTACACGCTCTCTCTTTTCTCGAATACTCTTAGCTAATGTGACAGTTCTTACAGCTAATTTTTCGATCTTCTCCATGGGTAGATTTTCTACAAGTCTCTCAGATAATTGTCTGAAGGCCCCTTTCCACGTTGTTGAAGGTATTACTACATATTTATCTACTTTCAGAGTATAGAGAATATTTCCGAGTCTTCTAGAGCAGATATTTAGTGGTCCTATATTCATGAACTCAAGTATTCCAAGGAATTTTGCTTTAAAATTACTAAGCACCAATATCACCTCTCATATTTAGATATTCCTCAAGTGGAAGTAATACATTAAAACCTGTAAGCCACACATCGCCATATTTTACTGGAACTCCTCCGTGTGATAACATAGTTAAAAATGTTCTTACATCACAATGCTCAGAATACTTTATTTTAGTTTTAAGAACAGCTCCTCTCTTCACGGCTGTTATTATTGGTCTACGAAGACCATACGCCATATCCCAGCCACTAATCATCTTAAATGTTCTACCGTAAATAACATCGATAATAACACTACAAGAACCCCATGTAAACATTTTCAAAGGTAATAGTGGTGATAAGGCTATAAAAATAGTAGGTAGCGAAGTAAACTCTGGCTCATGTTCGGTTAGGAGTGTGATTTGAGCACGTCCAAAACCCCTAGAACGCCCCCTACCAATACTTATTTCAAACTTCTTTTCCAACTTGCTAACAATGTGATCTGGAAATGTAGCTCTAGCCCAAAATCTTAAGCCAGGTGCGATCGCCTCATAATTGTACAACATACCTCTCATCGCTGTTCTCGTAGCTTTGTTAATGGCTACCGAGGTTGTATAAACAATGTTTAAAGAAGGCTTTTTACCTCCGTGTGCTAGGAGTTTAGAATAGAGAGTTTTCATTGAACCATGTTCTGGACAGTCTGCTGTGAGTTCTACTTGTTGATAAAGGTCTTTTTCAAGAACACTTGTTAAATCTCCGAGCTTAGATATCTTTTTGCTACATAGCTTACATTCGAAGTCAAATGGTGTAGCTGGAAGTGTTTGAAAATCTCTGTTTTCAACACTAATTATAGGATATGCCGGTGTAGCTAATAGGGATGGTTCTGTAGCTTCATTTTTCAGATCTACCTGATTTAAGTAACCATAGTAATATAGAGCTGTAAGAATAGCCCCTCTTAATGTGGATCCTGGTATGTGATCTAGTGGTT
>JAJHQS010000065.1 GCA_020833225.1 Desulfurococcaceae archaeon | reverse complement strand
CGGCAGTATTTCTAGATTTTATAAGTCCTCTTCAAGAAGTATTTTCTTGTCTTAAATGAGGAGATTAAATCGTAATAAGAGATGCACATATTAGGTTTAAGTTATTTTTAACATAGTGGGGATAATTTTGGAGTCTAATAAGCTAATACTTTCTGCCTATGGGCCTTTTGAGAGGTTAGAGTTGAATCTTGCTCCTATAACTGTGTTTACAGGCCCTAATGTAATTGGGAAAAGCTTTCTACTAAGAGCTATTTATGCTGTGTTAACGCCATGTAATCAAGGCGTTTTAGATGTAGGTGTTGTTATATCAAGGCTTTGTAATGACTCTGTGTGTAATGATCCTACATGCCTTAATAGAGTTTTAAAGAAAGATTTCCAAATTCTAGAGGTGAAACTAGATGCTTGGGGCCGCAGGAGGGGCCTTAAATACGATGCTACAGTTGGTAGCGTAGAGCTATTGGAGGCCGATTGTTTTCCCGTAGAAACTCTATTTGTGCCTGGCAATAGAGCTCTCCTGGTCTCACATACATATTATCCTGTGGAAAGGGCTTTTCCAGGTCTAAACGAACGTATTAGAGGATATGTAGAAGAGTATGTAAACACCGTGGAGAAGGAGCTTACACGTTTACTGGAGAAAGCACCTGATCCTATCAAAGGACAAATGAAGGAGTTTATAGAAAGAACATTAGAGACCATTATAAAGATTGAAGATTTTAAAACCTATGTAAAGGCCTCCATGAAGATTGCTGAGATGCTGAGTAATCTCACCTCTACTCTAAGCAAGTATGGTGTTGAAGTACACGATATTGTAAAAGCCAGAAACAATATTGTAGAACATCTTAACGCCATTATATCCCTTTACATGAATCCACCAACTTCCGACATAGTAACTTTACTAGAGCCCCTGGTACAGCGTCTTGATCCTGATCTAGAGATTGGGATAACCTATAAAATTAAGCTTGGAGAGCTCGTGAGTGATGTCGAAAAAATTGTTGAAAAATTATTTCCCGAGGTAGAGTATTTGAATATAGGTTTGCCAGGCATCTCCGAGGTTCCAAGCGATATTCCGTTATTGCCATCGAGTATTTTACACAGTTATCCACTTGTAGTCTCGCTCGCCTACGCGGAAAAACTTGCACGAGCAGGTATTAGCGTAGTTTTATTGATAGAAGAGCCGGAGCTAGGCTTAGATCTTAGAAGACAGCGTATACTAGCTGAACACATTGTATCGGCTGTGAAAAGAGCTAAAGGCATGTTGATGATAGTACTCTCAACGCATAGTACTGAAATGCTGGTGTCTTTAACCAAGGAGGCCGCTAAGAGGAGAGTAAGGAAGCATGCTAGAGTCTGCGAGGTTTATAATGGTAAAGCGAAGTGTAGACCAATAGGTAAAACTGGAAGAATTTATGTGAAATACATGTTTGAAGAACTCGGTGAAATATACAGTGACCTCATATAAAGGGAGACCTACTATAGTGCTTGACACCAACATTTTAACTAGGCTAATGGAAGAGCTAAGTTGCGAATCAAATACATGTAAGGACTTAATTACGAGTAAGCTATTTTGTGGATGCAGATTAGATGTAGATGTCATTATACCTAAAGAGTCTCTTAAAGAAATGAAGAAATGTCTCAGAACATGCTTACAATTATATGTAAAGCAGGTGGCGTTAGGGGGACGACGTATAAAACACGGAGTATATCTTAGATCTCTTAAAGATTCAAGTAAGGAGTTAAGAAGAAACCTTAGAAATACTTTACCTTATAGAGAATACAAGGAGGCATCAAGAGAAGTAGCGGACAAAGCTGATAAATCCCTAATTAACATTAGCCTCGTGAAAGCTTATGACTTCAAAAAGAGGAAAGGTAGTATATTAGTCTTGCTTACTATGGATGAAAAACTGCGTGAAAAAGTTCACGATTTAGCCTCCAAAGTTAATCTTATCAATTATATTGTAATTCCTGATATATCTCGAAATACCCTAAATGAGTGTTTTACTGCTAATTGCCCCATAGAGTGTGTTTTAAAGGCGACGTAACGTGACCGCCTACATCATATGCAAGCGCTGTGGCTTTAAGATACCATTAGCTGTAAAGCTTAGGAGTGAGGCACCGGTCTTTTTTAGTGCTACGTGTCCTTCTTGCGGCTTTAAAGGTGTATATTCATATACTGAGATTATCGAGGAAGGAGTATATAGAACCGCGTGTGAAGTCTGCGGTGTCAGGCTCTACAGCTTTAGACTAGGCCCTGCCAAGTGCCCAGTATGTGGCTCAAGATACATGATAACCCCTAATAGGTGGCAACTCATAGAAACAGGGAGCCCACCACCAAAACCCACACAGGTCCTCGGAACAGTAGGGTTAGTTGCCGGTGCAGTTACAAGCGCTGGAAAAGGCAAGAGCACACCCGAGAAAGTGGCTAATATAATAGCAGGCGCTACAGTGGGGCTTCTCGTAGGGACATTGTTGGGAGCATTCTTCGAGGCACTGACACAAGTAGAGAGGGAAGTTATATACGAGTAATAATATAATTTTAGTAGCTGTATTTGTATTCCTAAGATGTACCAAAATAATGCTATAGCAAAGCTAATAGAAAACACTAATTTTAACCCGCACGAAAGAAACTATATTTACGTATCGAAGTGTTTTATCTAGTTAGTGAGGTGAATTACAAGGGCTTACACTATGATGGATATTATTAATACTGTTAATGATCTCTTAAGTTACTTCTTCCAAGACATCTCATTAAAAGCCATACTTGGTATATTGCTAGTATGGAGTATTATCGTGTTAATTCTTCACTTTATTTTTCTTTTATCAACGTATATTATCCCTAGGATCATTTTGTCACCTTTGCTGAAACCAGTGTGGCAGAATGCCAAAGAACGCTACAAGAAAAATAAGGATTCAATATTTCTGTTATCTCTATTGATATTAATCTTTTTAATTGCCATTAGAGAACACTTGTTATTCGAATTTTTAGTGTTAATAGCTATCTGGTTACAAGTTGAGACCCAGTATATTACGTGGAAAGCGGAGGCCGAACGATTAACGTTTAATGTGGACGTAAGAAATCAAGATTCTTCTAAACACGCAACTCTACGCGTCAAAAACAACGGACGCGTATCTATTCAACAAGTAAAGGCTGAACGAGCAATACTGTGGCTTCATGGTCGAGACTTCGTAGAAATAAAACCCGGGTCAGAGAAGTGGAAAGAGTACGTGTTACAACAAAGATTAATCACAAATCTTGAACCCGGCAAGGAAATAGAATTAGTCACTATAAACGTCTCAAAGGCTGTTCTTGTCTACGCCGAAATTAGGTATACCCCATTCCACATGCTACTGCCGGAAGAGAAACCCATCCATTTATTGTTTCCTAATACGCCGGAAAACTACAATCCCATAGTGATCCTCTTTGATATACCCCTACTCCACCATTGATGAAAGCACTTAGATCATGGTATATGGCTTTATCTTATCCTATATATGTAAAGAAACTAAAATATATGATTGAAAAAAGGCTAACACGTCATGTTCCAAACGATACTGATTTAAGGGTGCAATGATTACGACCGATTTCAACACTTTGTTATTGAGTTATTGTTTTATACGTCTAAAAGATAAAATACCATGCAATTAATCATCACGGTTATTATCCTCGGAATCCTTAATTTATACACTAGGATCTCTCCTTTAATAACCCATTTCTATATCATGGTGAAAAGATCTTGTTAATCGAACTACTACTCCGTATCGGCTCGCCTAAACCGCCAGTAGGCGTGCATGGGCCCAGCTTCATGCTGTGCGTTGTTAATCCTAGTAATGAACTATGCATCCTCTATCCTTAGAAAACTATGGT